>CBDETM010000001.1:0-120489 GCA_965242905.1 Caldilineaceae bacterium | reverse complement strand
AATCCGGCAGAACGCCGTCGCCAGCAGGCTCTTGCCCGCATTGGAGTGCGTACCCAGCATCATCAGCGCCCGCGCCATCTTCGCCCCTGTCTAATCCAACTGCTGAAACCAGATCAACTCGTGCTCCGGCAGCAGTTCGGGATGAAAAATCGCTATCAGGTCCGCCAGCACCAGGTCCGGGTTGGCCACCCCCGTCTCCCAGTAGTCGTTCCCACCCCACTCATTCAGTCTGGCATTATTGTTGTAGACCGCGCCCCTGTTCACCGCTGCCAGGCTGGCGTACCGCTCATCAGCTGCCAATATGTCACCCGCGCCGAACCACGCGCCCGTATTGGGTAGCCAGACGTCTGCCTCGCTGGCAGCCTCAAATACATTCTCCATCGACAGCGGTATCGAGCCCGTCGACTCATCGTCGCGCCACAGATAAACGCCGCCGGCGTCAGCAATATAGCGGGCAAAATAACTGTTGCCGCCCGGAACGCGCCACGATTCCCTTCGGGCGATGCCCACCAGTACCGTCGGCCTCTCCTCGACGCCCGCCGCCAGGTCCGCCATCTCCGCATAGCGATCGGCGATGCCGCCAAAGATCTCCCCGGCCTGCTTCTCCTGATTGAAAAAGAGCGCTGTGACCTTCAGCCACTCCGTCCGCCCCAACGGCGAAGTCTCCATATACCCCGCGGTTAACGCTACCGGCAGCCCGGCCTCGATCAGCTTGGGATGCGTGTCGTAGTCGAGATTTCCGTAGGCGAAAGTAATGATCAGTTCGGGATCCAGGTCGATCAGAATTTCGGTGTTGACCCCCGTGCCGGTGCCCGCCTCCTGCAACGCGCCTGCGTCGATCATCTCGCGCACCGCCGCCGTGTTGACATAGTCAAACCGGTCTACCGCCACCAACCGGTCCACCAGTCCCAATTCATTGAGGTGCGGCAAAACGGTCGACGTCAGAGCGGCCACACGCCCCACCGGCACTCGTATTGCCGGCGTGTCATCGAAGCCCTCCGGCACCGGCGCGCCGCACTGCACCAGCAGATATTGGAAGGTCTCCTCCGCCCCCCGCCACGGGTTGTGCAGCGTCAGTACTTTGAAATGATCGTGATACGTTACGCTCCATCCCTCCGCATACTCCCGCCCAACCTTGTCCGGGAAATAGTCCACGCCCGGGTCGAAAGCTTCGATACAACCTTCAGACAGATTCGATCCCGGCGCAGCCGAACCTGCCCCCGCCCTGCCAGCTGCCGCAGGCCCGGCCTCCTCCACAGCGACCGGCGCTACCACGCAACCCGCCAGTACCGCGAAAATCAAGCCCAAAACCAGTGCGCATCTCATCCTCATCACTCTTCCTTTCACAGCAACTGCCTGAATCAGTTTACCTCCCGAGAAACGCCGGCTCACTAACTCGCCGCCACTGTCAGCGGTCACCCTCAAACTGCCTCCCCTGCCAAAAGGAGAAGGTGTCTCCGCTCCTCAGTCATCCTCCGCGGACAAAAAGGTGTTCTCCGCGCCTCTTAGCGGCCCTCTCGCCCAAGTTCCTCCAACCCCAACTCCCTCGCAGCCTCAAGCAGCTCCTGAGCCGCAACATCCGGATCCTCCCAGAGACCCCGATCAATCGCTTCAAGCAACCGCTCCGCGATCGCCTGCCACGCCCACGGATTACTCTCCGAGAAAAACTGCTGCATCGACTCGTCCCGCAAGAACGCATCCGTCACCCGCGCGTACATCCAGTCGTCCAGTACCTGCGAAGTCGCATCGTAACCGAACAGATAGTCAACCGTCGCCGCGATCTCCAACGCCCCTTTGTAGCCATGCCGCTGCATGCTCTCCAACCACTTTGGATTCACCACCCGGCTGCGAAAGACGCGCCGCGCCTCCTCCCGCAGATCGCGCGTGCGCACACGGTCCGGATTGCTGCTGTCCCCGAAATAGCGGCTCGGATTCCGTCCCGTCAGCGCCCGCACCGTCGCTATCATGCCGCCGTGATACTGCAGATAGTCATCGCTGTCGAAAATGTCGTGCTCGCGGTTATCCTGGTTCTTCGTCGCAATCTGCACCGTACCCAGCGCCCGCGCGAACTCCGTCTCCGCCGGCACGCCCGCCTGCCCGCACCCGTAGGCATAACCGCCCCACAGGAGATAGGCGCGCGCGAAATCCGCGTCGCTCTGCCAGTTTTTGGCGTCAATCAACGGCAGAATGCCAGCTCCATAGCTGCCCGGCTTGCATCCAAAGATGCGGTACCTGGCCTTCTCCACTGCCGCCTCCCCCTCGCCCGCCAGCCGCAACGCAGTCTCGTTCGCCAGCGCGTGTTTGCGCGGGAAGTTCATCTCCGGCGCCTCTTCCGCACCGATCGCCAGCTGCACCGCGCTGTCAATGAGCGTGATCAGGTGCGGGAAGGCGTCGCGGAAGAAGCCGCTGATCCGGCACACAACATCCACCCGCGGCCGCTCCAGCTCCTCCAGCGGGACCAGCTCCACACCCGTCACCCGCCGGTTCTCCCGCTGCCACACCGGCCGCGCCCCCAGCAGCGCCAGCACCTGCGCGATGTCGTCGCCCGCCGTCCGCATCGCGCTTGTCCCCCACATGCTGATCCCTACGCTCTCAGGAAACTTCCCTTCCTCCTTCTGATACCGGCTGATCAGCGTCTCGGCCAGCCCCTGCCCCACCTGCCATGACGCCATCGTCGGCAATGCCCGCGGATCGACCGCAAAGAAGTTGCGCCCCGTCGGCAGTACGTGCGCCATGCCCCGCGTCGGCGACCCGCTCGGCCCGGGCGGGATGAATCCGCCGTCCAGAGCATGAATGATATTGTCGATTTCGGCCTCTCCGCCTTCCCGCAGCCTGGGCACAATCGATTCGGCGGCATAGCCAAGAACCTCCTCAATTTCTGCAAGCGCCGCCTTCGCGTCCGCCGGCATCAGCTGCCCGGGCCCGGCGCCCAGCGAGGCAAGGCGCCCCGCTGTCTCGGCCGCAACGTCTGAAACAGGTTCCATCCGCCACCCTGACTCCGCCAGACAGGCCAGCGCCCGCTTGCATTCCGCCTCGATCCGCTCAACCAGATCGGCATTCGTCTTGAGTTCGGAGCCGAGATCGCTCCGCCGTTCCCCCAGTCTCTCCTGAAGCGGCAGCCACTCCTCCCCTGCAAGGCGCGCCGCCGCGGCCGGCAACGACGGGACCTCCCCGTTGGGCAGCTTGACAAGGTGATACATCGTCTCGACCAGCTGCTCGCCCTCCGGCGTCGTCCCCAGAATATGCAGCCCGTCCCGGATCTGGGCCCCCGTCAACTCACATAGATACCCCTCGATATCCTCCAGCAGATGGGCCACCTGCGCCCCCTGCATTTCCCCCAGGGCGGTTGGCGTCCCGTCATCAAGATAGGAGCCGTCCCAGTCGTGAGAGTGGTCGCCGTGGTCCGCTCTCAAGATGTATTTCAGATCATCATCCAGGCGATCGCGCTCAATAATCTCCCATATCTGCCTCTGCAGGATCGGCAACTTCGCCGGGTCAAGCTGCTCGGCCGCGTAATACTCGTCCGCCAGCTGCGCCAGCTCCGCCAACGACCCGTACGCGCCCGCGCTCGTCATCGGCGGGGTCATATGGTCCACGATCGTCGCATGCGCCCGCCGCTTGGCCTGGCTTCCCTCTCCCGGGTCATTGATGATGAAGGGATAGACAAGCGGCAGGTCCTCCAGGATCAGGTCCGGAAAGCACGCCTCGCTCAGTCCCACACTCTTGCCCGGCAGCCATTCCAGCGTCCCGTGTTTGCCCATATGAACGACCGCGTCCGCCTGCCACACATGGCGCAGCCAGCGGTAGAGTGCCAGGTAGTTGTGCGGCGGCGGCAGATCCGGCCGGTGATAGATCTGGTCCGGGTCCATGTCGTACCCCCGCGGCGGCTGCAGCGCAACGAACAGGTTGCCCAAATCCAGCCCGGCCAGGGCAATCCCGCCTTCATGAACATACGCGCCCCCCGGCGCCTCCCCCCACTGTTTCTCCATCTCCACCCGGCAGGTCTCCGGCGCCAGTTCAAGCCAGCCCGCGTACTGCTCCATAGGCAGCTTATGCGCCTCCGCCAGCTGCTCCTCCTTCAGCCACGTAACGTCGTAGGAGCAGCGGCCAATCAGTTCAAACAGGAGTTCGTCACCAGATTCAGGCAGTGGATCGATCACGTACCCGGCCTCCTGCATGCGGCCGAACAGCCTGATCAGCGACGCCGGCGCGTCCAACCCCACCGCATTGCCCACCCGCGCCGCCTTTGCCGAGCTGTTGGTCAATACAACGGCAATCCGTTTCTCGGAATTCGCTTTGTGACGCAGAGCCGTATGCTTTTCGACGATTCCTGCCAGCCGGCTGATCCGCTCCATGTCCGGAACGTAGCGCGTCCCCCCTTCGCCCAGGTCCTCCTTGAACGACACCGGGGTACCCACGATGCGGCCGTCGAACTCCGGGATCGCCACGTTCATCGCCGTGTCCAACGACCCCAGGCCCCGTCCGTTCCGTTCCCAGGCCGTCCTGTCGTTGCTGCAGTAGATCGCCTGAAAAACAGGTATATCCAGGTCACCGAAGACCTCGCCGCCGTCCCCCAACGCAAAGCTCAGCGTACTCACGATCGCGTCCACCGGGCCCGCCTCTTCCAGCACGCCCAGCGCCAGCGGCCGCCCCGCGCTGTCGCACTCTTTCAGCGACTGCGTATACACAGCCCGCACCTCCATGCCTCGGCCTCTGAACTCGGCCGTCAGCGCGTCCACAAACTCCGTGTTCCCGCTCAGCAGATGGGCCCGGTAGAAGAGAATCCCTACAGTCGATCTTCCGGCCGCCCCGTCTTCCTCTTCGGTAGCGGGGATAGACTGCACTCCTCCTCCGCCTGCACAACAGTCCCGTTCTCCCGGGGCTTCCCAGCCCTCCGTGTCCGGCTCATAGATGCCGTGCAGCGGCAATTCCTGCGGCTGGTCGAATCCCCACCCCGTTACCAGCAGGTGATCGCTGAGACACTTCAAGCCGCTGGCCAGGTTCTGCGGACCGCCGCACTGGAAATAAGCGCTGATGGCCTGCGCCAGTGGTACGCCCACATTTGAACGCGCCATCAGGTCGTAGTCGAACGCCTCCACCGCCGGCAGACAGATCAGAAAACCGTCCGTCCGCTCCGCCCAATCCTGCAAATGCTCGAGCCCATACTCGAAAGCGCGCCCCGAGTGAAGCCGCGCCACCACTACCTGCGCGCCCGGCAGCAGCCGCTGCAGCATGGCATCCACCGCCCCCTCATCAGACAACCGCCCCACGTGGGCCGCCTCCAGAACGGCAAAGCCTTCCGGCAGCAATGCCCGCGCCCCTTCCAGCGCCAGCAGGTCCGTGTCCGACTGACTGAGAAACAGGACACCGTCGCCGCTCGTCTCCGCTGCAGACTGAAAAGTGGTCTCAGTCCCAGACCCGGGCTCCCCATCCCACGCAAATCCGTTGAACAGATGCGGCTGCAGCACCGGCGGCGGCGGTGTATCAATGTTCTCCAGCAGACACTCGATATAGTCGAACATCGCGCCCACAATCGCCCTGTCGTTTACCGAGTGAAACCAGACAGGGCGCCCGTCCATCACCAGCATCACGACGTTCGCCAGCACACACGGACCAAGACAGCCGCCCTGATTCAGATGGACCCGGTTGCGCAGTCTCCGCCGCTCCCACTCGGCGTGGTACAGATCCTCGTCCACCTCCGCGAAGCCCCGCTCCGTCCGCCCGCAACAGCAGCCCGTCGCGCATACAAACAGCATGCCCCGCAGCTGCCCCGAATTGACCAAGCGCCCGTCCAGCCGCTCCACCATATTCCGCTTACGAATCTCAGCCATCCCTGTGCCCCTTCCAATCTCCCCAAATCTCCTCTCCACCCGCATCCACCGACCACTGACTACTGCAGTTCTAATACTCGATTCCCGGCTGCGCCCGAATCCCCTGCTCCGCAAATGGATGCTTGATTGCCCGCATCTCTGTCACCAGGTCCGCAAAGTCGATCAGATTTCGCGGCGCATGCCGTCCCGTAATCACCAGATGCAGCATGGGCGGCTTGTTTGCTTCCAGCCACGCCAGCGCCTCATTCCCATCCAGCCAGCCGTAATGCAGCAGATAGGTAAACTCGTCCAGGATCAGAACATCGTAACCGCCGTTTACAATCCGGTCCTGGCACACAGTCCAGGTATGCCGTGCTCGCGCCGCCGTCTCGTCCATATCGCTGCTCGTCCACGTCCAGCCGTCCCCGCTGCTGATCCAATCTATCTCTCCCATCCGCTCCGCCGCCCGGATCTCCCCAAAACGCGCATTCTCATGCTTGAGAAACTGGACGACGCCGACCTTCATCCTCCGTCCCCACGCTCGCGTCAGAATGCCGAGCGCCGCCGTAGTCTTTCCTTTCCCCTCACCCGTATTGACGATGACAAGCCCCTTCTTCATTCGGTTACGCCGCGCCGCTATTCGCCTCAACTGCGCCGCCGCCTCTTCCTCCCGTCCAGCGGCCTCCAGATCACGCTCATGCTCCTCCTCTCCCAGAGGCCCCCACGGCGCCGGCGTCATCGCTTCATCCCCCCGCAGCTCCGGCGCATACGCAGGCTCCCGCCCTTTCGGAAAGTGTCGGTGAAAGATCAGCTCCTCAACCGGCTTTCCCCCGATCAGATGCTCCCGGTAGATGCGCTCCAGGCCCGCCGCGTCAACCCGGTGATACCAGATCCCGTCAGGGTAAACGGCCACAATCGGACCCCCCTGACACACGCCCAGGCAGTCCGCCAGCGTGCACTTGATTCGATGCGGATTTCGAAGCTTGTTCAACCCCTGCTGTCGATTCCGCTCCAATACCAGGCGCAGAAGCCGCTCGCCCTCTTCCGTTGGTGCGCAGTCACCGTGGTTGCAGATGAACAGCTGCCGCCCGTAATGTCTCATGTTGGGAACGCTTTTCTCAACCATCCTGCACCTCCTCTACCGTTTGCCTGCCGCCCTGCCGAGACGCCGCTTCTCTCTTTTTTCGTCCCGAAAATAAGAGTGCCGCCGCGGCCCCGGCCGCGATCCCCGCAAAAACAGTGACCGAAAGAAGCCGGCCGGCCCGCCCGATGTCAGCCGCCTCCGGCCGCGCCAGCCCATCCCCAAGCCGGTAGTACCCAACCTTCTCCAACACCACCTCCAACGCCCCCGCCGCCGCACTCATCGGCTGGCCGGCATTCGGGCTCGCAGTCTTCCCTCCATCACGCCGCCAGATTCGCCACGCGCTGCCGCTGTTGCCGCCGCCAATATCGGCGCACGCAACGATGAGCAGCGCCGTCAGCCGCGCAGGCACCAGATTGACCAGGTCGTCCGCCCGCGCCGCGCTCTTCCCCAGCCACTCATGTTCCTCATCGCGATAGCCCAGCAACGCATCCGCCGTATTGACAAACCGGTATGCCAGCGCCGCCGGCAATCCTCCTACGCCGTACCAAAACAGCGGCGCGATCACACTGTCCGAGCTGTTTTCCGCCAGCGATTCGATCGCCGCCGCCGCCACCAGACTCCCGTCCAGTTCCGAAACGTCCCGGCTCACCAGGTGCCAGCCCAGCTGCCGCCGCGCCTCCGCCAGATCGCCCTCCTCAAGCGGACGCGCCACCGCCTGGCCCGCCCGCATCAGGCCCTGCCACGCCAGCAGCTGCGACAATACCGCACCCTCCAACAGCCACCCGAACCGCCACCGCTGCAGATGACTCGCGACCCACCTCCCCACCAGCCACAGCGTCGCTGAGCTAACGCCTATAGCCGCCGCCCCGTACAAGAGTTCCGCCAGCGGCCCTCTATCTGGTGCCTGCCTTCGCAGCATCCCAATCCAGCTCCCCATCCACGCCACAGGATGGAAACGCGAGGGCGGATCGCCCACCAGCATGTCGGCCAGCACCGCCGTCAGCACCGCCAGCGTCCTCCGTCGTCCGCTGTATTCAGAACGAAGCATGCCCCAGCCCTTCTCCTTCCGTCCGCCTGCAAAAAAAGCGATCCACTTTGCGGGTGGATCGCCAGGAAAAGAAAATCCGCCAATCGGCGGATGGCGTATAAACTGACTTTGCCGCTCATCCCCCTCAATCCACGAAGGTGGTCTTCGAACATGCCTGCCTGCATCCTGCAGATCCGCTCGAGTGAGCATCCGAAAAGGCGGGTTATCGGGCTTGGTGGACGCAACTCCACTTTACCGTTGCGGGACAGCGCCGGACTGGTTCATCAGAACGTCACCGGTCTTCCCCCATTGTGCGCCGCGCATCCGGGCATTAGGCGCACCCAATCGGAAACCGATTCAATTGTCCGAGCAAGTATAAGTAGATCAACAACACTCTGTCAACTACACCGATCGATCCATCCATCCCCCCCAACCCAACCAGCAAGGGCAGTCCTTCTTCCTGCCCTGGTCCCCATTTCGCGCCATCCTTCCCATCAACACCGTATGGCCCCTTCCTATCCACCCTCTCGCACACCCACACCATCCCCCGCCAGCCATTCCGAAAATTCACCTCGATCCTGCAAATCCTGATCCAAATTCCCCCCAATGCACCCGTTCATGTGCTTTAGTCCTTTGTTTGGGCCGTGACATTTCCGGTCCGGTTCAACCAGTCAACTGCCATCGCCGGCCCTCCAGCCGGACGACTCGCTACAATCGAATTTCAGGAGAAACAGTCAATGACAAAATCCCTCTGCAAAGGAATCAAGAAAGACGGCAGCCCTTGTCAGGGAAGCGGCCTCGACGAAGGAGATCTGTGAACATGCGTAAATTTTCTGTCTCGCCGGCAAGATGATACAGTCAGCAGGATCAGTTTGGAAGTGAGTAAGAAGCTGACGGGAACCGGGGTTGACACGGCCGTTGGCGTGTGCTAGACTGTGTGCTGTTGCTAAAATTTGCAACAGAATAAATTATCAATTCCCGCAATACGACGGAGGGCACTGCACCGACTGCCGCAGCTCTGCCGGCGCCTGACGCCAATTGTGGGGGCACACGCCACCAGCCTGGCGAAAGGGTACCCGCAGATGTTTCACTCACTTCGAATTCTGCCCTCGGTTCTTGCAATTCTGTTCCTCCTCGCCGCTTGCACTCCAGTCGCGCCTTTAAGTACCCAGTCAGACCAGGAGGACTCAACCTCCGGGCCGATCCAGGTGGTGTCGACCACCAACTTCGTGGCCGATTGGGCCCGGGTGGTAGGTGGAAGCAGGGTAGAGGTCTTCAGCCTGCTTCCGGTGGGCGGCGACCCGCACAACTTTCTGCCAGGCGCGCGCGACGTTGCCAGGGTAGCTGACGCCGATCTTGTGTTGACTGTCGGTCTCGGCCTGGAGGCCGACTGGCTGCAGGATCTCCTGCACAATGCCAGTGCAGACGAGTCCAGGATCGTCGCGCTTGGTGACGGAGTCGATCCGATCGAGTTCACCATGGTCGATATGCATGACGACCATGAGGCCCATGGCGACGACGACCACGACGACCACGGTGACCATGACGACGACGACCACGACGACCACGGTGACCATGACGAGATGGTCATGGGGCGCCTGCTCGTTGCCGATGCGGTAGAAGCGCATCTCTCCGTCATCGATCTGTCGACCGATGACGTCGACAGCGGAATCTTCGAGGTCGCCGCGCCCCGCGCGACCGTGCACCCCAGCCCCGCTCACCGCTACGCCATCGTCCTCGCCCGCGGACCGGAGGACGGCGACGACCGGATCCACATCTTCGACAGCGGCGTCTTCCTCGTCGAGCACGGCGATCACTACGACCTCGTCACACAGCCCGTCTCCCGTCATGCGCTGGAGATCGCTGACGAGCGGCCGATCCATTACGTCAACAGCCACGGCTGGACCGCGATCTTCGCAGACAGCAACGGTCACGTCATCCTGATCAACGAGGCGGACCTGGCGAACGCACGCGGCGACTATGAGCCGGTCGTGCTTGAGGCAGGACCGCAGCATGGCGCCGCGCTGGTCATCTCCGACGAGCACGTCGTCGTTACCACGAAGAATCCCGACTACCCCGAGAATTCCAACGACAGCCTGCCTGTTGGCGTAGAAGTTCGCGACTTCAGTGATCAGGTCGTCTACGACGCCAGCAATCGCTCATGCCCGGGCATGCACGGTGAGTCCCACAATGAGCATGGCGCCGCCTTTGGATGCATCGGCGGCGTGCTCTTCCTCCACGCTCACGACGGCGAGTACGAGCACGAGTTCATCGCCAATCCGCCGGAGATGCGTGAAGACTCCCGGATCGGGTCGGTCTACGGTCACCACCACGTCGAGCATTTCTTCGGCAAGGCCTCCTACTTCGACGGCGAAGGCTTCGCCGACGACGGCATTTGGCTGATTGACGTGGACCACGGCGAAATGCGCCAGGTGTTCAGCGAGCCGAGCGTTTCCACGAAGTTCTCCAGCGATGGCGAACTGCTCTACATCCTCGGCACTGACGGCGTGCTGCACGCGCTCGACGCGCATGACGGCGAACTGCTCGGAACCATGGCGTTGGTCGAGCCTGGTGATGCCGGTCGTCCCGCCTTCATCGTCGTCGGCGAGATGATGTACGTCGCCGACCCCAACAGCGGCCGCGTCTTGGCAATCCACCTTGAAGAGATGGAGATCGAGGAGGAGTGGGAAGTCGGCGGCGCGCCGTCGAGCCTGGCGTTCGTCGGACTCGTCGACGCGGGCGGCGCACCCCATGAAGGCCATGACGAGCATGAAGAGGATGAGCACGGCCACGACGAGCACGATGAGGACGAGCACGGCCATGAAGGGCACCACCACGGCCCTCTGGATCCTCACTTCTGGTTCGATCCGGTCCGGGTGAAGGTCGCGGTCAACGAAGTGGCCGCCCGGCTTGCAGCTATCGACCCTGAAGGCGCGGAGACCTACCTTCGGAACGCCGCAGAGTACGGGCAGCAGCTCGACGAGCTTCACGCCTGGGTCCAGGAGCAGGTCAGCGCGGTGGCGCCGGAGCGCAGACTGCTGGTCACGTCACACGACGCCTTCTCCTACTTTGCAGAGTTGTATGGGTTCGAGATAGTCGGCCTGGTCATACCGTCACTTGCGACGCACGTGGAGCCGTCTGCGGAGCACATTGCGGACGTGGTCGAGGTGGTTCGGGAGCATGAAATACCAGCCCTGTTTGGCGAGACGACGGTCAGCGAGAGGCTGGCGCAGACCATAGCAACCGAAACCGGCGCGCAGCTGTTCCGGCTCTTTTCGGGTTCGCTTGGGCCCGAGGGCAGCGGCGCCGACACCTACCTCGGCATGGTACGTACAAACGTGGAACGCATCGTCGAGGCTCTGAAATGAACACCATAGCAACCGAGACCGGCGCGCAGCTGTTCCGGCTCTATTCGGGTTCGCTTGGGCCCGAGGGCAGCGGCGCTGACACCTACCTCGGCATGGTACGTACAAACGTGGAACGCATCGTTGAGGCTTTGATATGAGCACCACTCATTACCCGCACGCCGCCAGAATGTCGCTTCAGGACGTGACCGTCGAGTTCGATGGGCACAAGGCCCTGAGTGACGTCAGCTTCGACGTGGGTGCGGGGACGCTGATGGGCGTTGTAGGACCGAACGGAGCCGGCAAAAGCACGCTGTTCAATGCGATTGCCGGGCTCCTCCCGGTTCGCCAGGGGAAGGTGACCCTTCACCGTGTGGACAAGGGAAGCGGCGCGCTGGCCTACGTGCCTCAGCGAGAGAGCGTCAACTGGCGTTTCCCCGTGACCGCCATGGACGTTGTCATGATGGGCCGCTGCTGCAGATTGGGATGGTGCCGGCGACCCGGCAAGAGAGATCGCGAGCTGGTCGACGACTGCCTGTGCCGTGTGGGCCTGTCGGACCATCGCTCCGCTCTGATGACCGAGCTCTCGGGAGGGCAGAGGCAGAGGGTATTCGTGGCCAGGGCGCTCACCCAGGAGGCGAGTGTGCTTCTCCTGGATGAGGCCTTCAGCGGCGTGGACGCCGGCGCCCAGGAGGGCCTCGTAGAGGTCCTCCAGACAGTGCGCAATGAAGGGCGCATTGTCCTGCTGGCGACCCACGACCTGACCAACCTGGCCGGACGCTTCGACCAGGTACTGTGTCTGAACCGCCGCGTGTGCGCCTGCGGCCCTCCCGACGAGGTGTTTACGTCCGAAGTCATGGAGCAGCTGTACGGCGCCCACGGTGTGCGCCTCACGAATGACGGGGAACGGTAGCAAGAGGACGTGATTGAGTTCTTTGTCGCGCCGCTTGAGTACGGCTTCATGGTGCGAGCCCTGATCGGTTCGGTGCTTGTTGGCGTGATGTGTCCCCTGGTTGGCGCCTACGTTGTCACCAGGAACCTCGCCTTCATGGGGGACGCTCTCGCCCACGCCGTGCTGCCGGGCATGGTGCTTGGGTTCATCGCAGGCATCAACCCGGCCATCGCCGCCGTCCCTACAGGCGTCGCCGTTGCCGTGCTCGTCAGGATTGTGAGCCGGCGCGCCGGCCTCAGCACCGATACCTCCATCGGCATCCTCTTTGCGGCCATGTTTGCCCTCGGACTCGCGATGCTGTCGACTTCAACCACGATTCGGGTCGACATGGAAGACCTGCTCCTGGGGCAGCTCCTGGGCATATCTCCCACCAGCATCTATGTGTCGCTTGGGATAACCGTGGCGGTCATCCTGGGGCTGTTCGCTCTGCACCACTGGCTGCTGTTCGCGAGCTTCGATCCCGTGGGGGCCCAAGTCCTCGGTAGGCGTACCAACATCGTCGACTACGTGTTCCTGGTCATGCTTGCCCTTGTTATCGTGATCGGAATTCAGGCGGCCGGTGTCATTCTGGTCATGGCGATGCTGGTCACACCTGCTGCCACGGCCTATCTGCTGGTGAGACGTTTTGTCTCGATGATGATAGCGGCCGCATTGATAGGCACCGCGGCCGCCGTGACCGGCCTCTACATCTCCTACCACTTCAATCTGCCCGCCGGCCCTGCCATGACCCTGGTGGCAAGCGCGATATTCGCTGTGGCAGTCGCATTCAGGCGCAGAGCCCCTGTCTGAGCATCCTCTTCTCGAAAGGTGCTCGTCCGAATTGGTAAGGGAAGGCTGGTTCCTGGATTTGCAGGCAGTCATGTACGCCCATGACGAGTACATGCACCCATAGACAAGAGGAAATAGAGAGGACAAAGATGTTGAAAATGCCCGTTGATTGGGGAACGTTATGGTTAGGGGGTTTCTGCCCGGTGGAGGCGCTCGGTGGGTTGCCAATTCGCGGCGCAGATTATGCCGCGCACCCCCCGCTGGATGAGCGGCTGACCCTGCCTGCTGACGCAGCATTACATGCCGGGGCGACGCTTGAAGAGGCAGAGGCGACATGGTCGGAACGCCTGGGCGGCGCGTGGGTCGTGCTGGTGCGCGACGCCTACCGCGCTCGCCGTTTACTGCATCAGGCCGCGGGAATTCAGCCGGGCGAATGGGTCGGTGTCCCCGCCAATGCCAGCCATGACCTGGCAGAGTCGGTCAAGCATCATAAGGCGCTGCCGCGCTTTCTGGACTTTGACGCGCATCTACGCCTCGCGCAGTCCGGTACGCGCTTCACCTGGACGCAGGTGGTGCGCGGGTTGTGGCAGCCGCACAACGCTACATGGCTCGACTGCGCCGACACCCTGCCTACGCCCGGCGCGGCAGAGCGCCCGGCGGTGGCGCTGTACGGCCTGCATTTGCCTGATGCTGATGACCGCCCCGGCGCGCTGCTGGCATTCAGTGATGAGGCGCTCCATGCAGAGGTGAGAGCATTGCGTCAACCGGTTGACTGCCCGAACGCAGCGCAGGCATTGGCACAGTGTGAACGTCTGCCGGAACTGGCAGAGCACCAAAGCGCGAACCTGGCGGAGGTGCGGCGCGGTCTGCGCGAAGCCGCCGGGCTGGTGACACACGAGCCGAACAGGCTGGCGCTGGCGACCGCGGTCGCCGTGCAAATCCCGCTGGAGAGCGATGCCGCCACCTTTTACGCCTACGTTGTGCAGGAAAACACGCCCGTGCGCTGGCTGCCGCAGATTCGACCTTTGCATTATGCCGCGCTCGGCGCTGACGGCGCGCCGGGTCACCGCGGAACGGCGGCGAACCTCGCCCGCTGGATGTGCGTCCCGGTGGGACCGGATTACACCTTTGAGGAGATCAAACACGGTGTGCTGGGCATCGTCAAAGCCGCGGAATATCTCGGTGTGCGCTGGCGCACCAATCCCGCCTATGCTGCCGAGTACGCTGCCTTGATGGATCGAACTTATGGCGCAGGGCATGATGCCTACCGCCCGCTGTTTGCGCTGGATGAAGCCATCGCAGCCGGAGTTTAGCCGCGCAGTTGATCGCTGTCACCGGGATGCTGCATCAGCCAAAAACCGCGCGGGCGCGGGCGCTTACTGAAAAGAAGTCCGCCGAAATCGAAAACGACAGTTGAATAGAGGAGACACGAACATGATGAACACACTTGAAGCACGAGTGCCGGTGACCGTTCTGACGGGCTTTCTGGGGGCAGGCAAAACCACACTGCTCAACCGCGTCCTGACCGAAAATCACGGCAAGAAGATCGCGGTGATCGAAAATGAGTTCGGCGAGATCGGCATTGATAACGATCTGGTCATTGGCGCCGAAGAAGAGATCTTCGAGATGAACAACGGATGCATCTGCTGCACCGTTCGGGGTGATCTGATCCGCATTCTCGGTCATCTGATGAAGCGCCGCGATAAGTTCGATTACATTATGGTCGAGACCACCGGCATGGCCGACCCCGGTCCCGTCGCCCAAACCTTTTACGTGGATGATGATATGCAGGAAAAACTGATGCTGGATGGGATTGTCACGGTGGTCGATGCCAAACACATCTGGGAACACATCGACGACAGCGATGAGGCAAAAGAACAGGTTGCCTTTGCCGATGTGATCCTGCTGAACAAGACAGATCTGGTTGCCCCGGAAGACCTCGACAGACTCGAAGCACGCATCAAGAGCATGAACAGCATGGCGAAAATCTTCCGCACCCGCGACGCGGTGGTCGAAATGGACAAGATTCTCAACGTGGGCGGCTTCAACCTCGACCGGGCACTGGAAATCGACCCGAAGTTCATGGAGCCGGAATACCCGTTTGAATGGTCGGGCATCTATGAGCTGAACACCGGGACGTACGAATGGGTGATGGGTGAAGGCCCTGACCCGGTGATGGGGGCCGCACTGCTGCCGCTGGCAAATAATGGATTGGCGGCGAAGGAAGCGACGCTGATGGACGCCGTACTGACCTTCTCTGAAGATGAGAAGGCAGTCCGAGCAGGCGAGCCGCTGCACCTCGGCCAAGGACAGCACAACCAGCTCGTGCTGAACGGAAAAGGCGAGACCGTCTTCAACTTCGCGATTCAGCAGCCGGGCTATTGCATGCTGTTCACCGAACATCACCCTGATGAGTTCGACGCGCACCTGTGCGGCGCGGATGCCGTGCTGACCCCGCTCGAAACCCGCGAGTACAAGCCCGATCATGAACACGACGAAGAGGTGACTTCCGTTGGCATCACCCTCCCCGGTGACTTCCATTTGGAGAGGCTCAATCGTTGGTTAGGTCAACTGCTGGTCAAACAGGGACAGGACATCTTCCGTATGAAAGGCGTGTTGAGCCTGCGCGGCCATGATGAGCGCTTCGTATTTCAGGGGGTGCATATGCTCTTTGACGGCCGCCCGGATCGTCCGTGGGGGAATGAACAGCGTCATAACAAGATGGTTTTTATCGGGCGTAACCTGGACCGGTCTGCACTGGAAGAAGGCTTTCGCGCATGTCTCGTGTCATGATGCGGCGCAAAGGCAAGCGCAAAACGCCAAAGCCATCGCTCAAGGCAGTATGGCGTACCCACATTGACGATCATCCGATCGGGCTGGCATGGTCGCCGGACGGCAAAAAGCTGGCAGTGGCGGGTGTGTCCGGGCCAATCACGCTGTTTAACGGTGCAGACGGCGCGGTACAGCACATGCTGCCCGGACACACCTTCGGAACGATGGCGATTTCGTGGCACAAAAGCAGCCGTCTCCTCGCCAGCGTCGGGCAGGACGGCAAGGTACGGCTGTGGGATATCAAGACAGGAACGCAGACCTCTGAAATGGCAGGCGGCGCAAGCTGGGTGGAGCGTGTCGCTTTCAGCCCTGCGGGCGACTGGCTGGTGTCAGCCGCCGGGCGCAAACTGCGACTGTGGGACACCACCGGGGAGTTGAACTGCGAATATCCCGATGCCAACAGCACCATTACCGACATCAAGTGGCGCCATGATGGCAAACAGTTCGCTATCTCCGCCTACAATGGAGTCGTGCTGTATGGCCCCACAAGAGCGGAGCCACTCCGCCGTTTCGAATGGCAGGGTTCGTCACTCACTCTGGAGTGGAGTCCCGATGGCAAGCACATTGCCACTGGCGACCAGGACTCGACGGTGCATTTCTGGCTCGTCGAGTCCGGGCAGGACCTGCAGATGTGGGGCTACGAAACAAAGGTGCTGGAACTGGCATGGAGCTTCAACAGTCGCTATCTGGCGACCGGAGGCGGGACTCAGGCGGTGATCTGGGACTGTTCCGGCAAGGGGCCGGAAAACACGAAACCGGTCATGCTGGAAGGGCATCGAGACCTCATAAAGCACCTGAAGTTTCAACGACGGGGTATGCTGCTGGCTTCCGGTGGGAAAGATGGTCTGCTGGCAATCTGGAAAGTCGAGAAGAAGAAAACCGTTCTGCTGGCGGACGCTGTGTTCAAGGCTCCGATTGCCGGCCTGGCCTGGTCACCGGATGATCGCCGTATCGCGGTGTCAGATGAGAATGGTACCCTGTCGATAGCGGCGGTGCAGCAGTTATGAGAAACGTGTTTCTTATGAGATGTTCCCCTCTGTTGGCCAGATGTTTTGTCTCGATGATGATATTGCAACAGATAGAGTTAATATGTCCCACGATACGACGGAGATCAGCCGGCAGTTACGCAAATCCGGCTACCGGGTAACACCCCAACGCCAGCTCATTCTCGACGCCGTCTGTCATCTCGGCGACCATGTCACGCCCGAAGCCGTGTACGATCATGTACACCGCACTGCGCCCACGCTGAGCCGGGCCACTGTCTACCGGGCTCTGCACTTTCTGACAGAACAGCGCATCCTGGCGATGGTGTATATGGCCGGCGGCCGGCTTGCCTACGAGATGGCCGGCCCCGAGCCGCACCACCACCTTGTCTGCCGCTCCTGCGACGGCTTGCTCGAGCTTCCGCACAGCGTCTTGCTGGCGTTTTGCCGGGCGATGGAGGCCCAGTACGACTTTGAGGTCGACGTAAGTCACGTCTCATTCTTTGGGCATTGCACCGACTGCCGCGACTCTGCCGAGGCCTGACGCCTGTTGTGGGAGCACACAGCCCCTATCCGGCGAAAAGGCGCCCGCAGATGCACTGCTCCCTCCGAACTCTGTCATCGCTCCTGGCAATTCTGTTCCTCCTCGCCGCCTGCACCCCGGCCGCGCCTGGAACGACTGCCGCCCCCACCGAGGATGAGCGCCCACGCGTTGTCGTTTAAGTTCGCCGCTTGCAGACACCGTCTACTTCATCGGCGGCGATCGGGTCGACCTCGATGCCATCATGCCGCCCAGCACCGATGAAGTAGTGGGTTTCGACCGCGTGATGCCTAACTTCAGCATCGCCCAGGAGGCCACCGCGCGCGGCGGCCAGGTTGACTGGTCGGATACCGACATGATGTCCAACCCGACAGATGCGCCCTGGGCCGACCACGCCATCGGAGACCTTGTGCGCAACATGATTTGATGCCAAGTATCAGTTCGATTGACAAGATGAAAGTGAAAGCGAGTGTGTGTTGAACCCGAAATCTGATCTCCAACCGATTCCCGTGACCATCATTACCGGATTTCTGGGCTCTGGGAAAACCACGCTGCTCAACCGCATTCTTCATGCAGAGCATGGCCTGCGCGTGGCTGTGCTGGTGAATGACTTTGGAGCCATCAATATCGATACGCAGCTCGTCGTGGGTATGGAGGAAGACACGATCAGCCTTGCCAACGGCTGCATCTGCTGCACCATCCGGGGCGACTTTCTCAAAGCCACACGCGACCTGATCCAGCGTCCACAGCCACCCGAATATATCGTGGTTGAAACCAGTGGCGTCTCAGATCCACTCGAAGTCGCGCTTACGTTTCGAGCGATCCAGCGCGTGCGGATTGACAGCATCCTGACCGTGATGGATGCCGAGCAGGTCCTGAGCCTCGACAAGCGCCAGGAGGCGCTGTCCATCCATCAGGTCGGCATGGCGGATATCGTCATCCTGAACAAAGTCGATCTGGTGAACGGGGTGCAGCTTCAATCGGTGCGGGACTTCATCCGGCAAATCGTCCCCCAGGCACGCATCATCGAAACAATCCAGGCAGATGTGCCGCTTGAACTGCTGTTGAATGTGGGTCAATTTGAAATCGAGCGCTTGGCAAGCCGCCGGCCGCACGATGTTCATGTCCATGCCGAAGATGAAGAACAGGAGCATGAAGACAACGAGCATCACCATCAACATACAGACCACACGCTGGTTTTCAGCACCTGGAGCTGGCGCAGTTCGCTGCCTGTCTCATTTCGCGCCTTGCAAAGGATGGTCAACCGCCTGCCCGAAACGATCTATCGCGCCAAAGGGATCTTCTTTCTGGCGGATGCCACCGGTCAAAAAGGCGTTTTGCAGGTGGTAGGCAGACGCGCCAGCCTGACCTTGACTCAGGATGGTTGGGAAAATTCTGCGCCGCACTCGCAGCTCGTCGTCATCGGTGCAGAGGGGAGTGTAGACGGGGATGATTTGAACCAGCGCATGGAAAGCTGCCTGGCAGTCAATGCCCCGAAATCAGAACGGGAATATATCACGCGCACCGTCATTGAATGGCTGCGCCAGCGGCTGCCCGGCACAGCATAGATCAGGATCAAGAACGGGAACAGGGCCGGCCGACAAGAGGGCCTCAGGCGCCGGCGGCCGGTAGCCCGGAGAGCTATGCGGTCTGGGGTGGTTGTAAGTCCGCCTGTAGCGCTCCGTCAGCACACGCACCTCCAGCAACGTATAGACGACCTCTCTGTCCAGCAGTCCGTCCTTCAACTTCTCGTTGGAATCCGTCCTGGTTCCAAGACTGGTTCGAGGTTCTGGAGAGTTTTTCGTGTAGTCATTCTAAGAGCCATCCAACCACCCAATTCAACATTTTGGCCTATCTTCACCCCAAAATTCCAACCCGAAACGCCACAGGAGACCCGTAGGGCGCTTGGAATCGTATGGGGGTACCTGGGATACCTCGTGATTGGCAGCATTCGCCCTGCTTTGGCGGCGGCGACCCGGATACGGACTGCTGTGGGAGCCGACCGTTGCGGCGCTTGTCAGCTGGTGAAGCGCAGGCCTAAACTGATGCGCTCTCGCTGGCGCAGCCCCCTTCATTTGCCGCGGTTTGGCCTGTTCGCGCCCCTTGCTTTGGTGGTGTATACTGTGTGATATAAAACGACGTTAACTCATTTTATCGCGCTTTTATGGAAACAGGCTTTTCGATGGGTTTTTCCATGGACTTTCCGACGGAGATCTGCAGGCAATGGACAACACGATGAGCGCGGCACCATCCGCACCAACGAGCGCAGGCGAAGGCGTCCTCGCCGCCATCCAGGACGCCGCGCTTGGGCTCGTCAGACCGTACGACTCCGAGCAGGCGACGCGCTTCGAAGCCGCGCTCGAGGCGCTGGCGCCCAACACGCGCCGCGCCTACGGCAGCGCGCTGGCAACCTGGGGACGCTGGGCCGCGTTGCTGGGCGTGCATGCGCTGACGCCGTCGCCGTTTATGCTGCGCGCCTACCTGCGCGAACGGGCGGAAAGCGGCGCCGGCATCTCATCGCTGCGGCTGACAGTGGCTGCGCTGCGCCAGGTGCAGGCGCTTGTCGGTGTCGAGCCGACCGCCAACGATCAGGTCGTGACCGACACGATCTCCGGGCTGGCGCGGCAGGCGACAGCCCCGCGGCAGGCGTACGCGCTGACCGCGGAGGCGCTGGCGGTTGTCACCGCGACCGCGTGCCAGCCGCGTGTGGGACGGGGCGGCAAGATGGAGCGGCCCGAGCAGGCGCGTCGCCGCGGCCTGGTTGACATCGCGCTGTGCCGGGTGCTGTCGGACGCGGGCCTGCGGCGCTCTGAGGCGGCCGCGCTGACGTGGGATGACGTTGTGCGCTGGGACGACGGCTCGGGCCGGCTGACCGTGGGCCGCTCGAAGACGGATGCCGAGGCGCGTACGGTCTATCTGACGCCGGCGTCGGTGGAGGCGTTAACTGCGATACGGCCGGCGGGCGCGCACGGGGCGGGTTCGGTGTTCGGGCTGTCCGCGGCCTCGATCTCGCGGCGCATCCGCGCCGCGGCCGCGGTGGCGGGCCTGGGGCAGGGCTTTTCCGGGCATTCGGGACGCGTGGGGATGGCGCGGCGCATGGCCGCAGCCGGCGCGCCCACGCATGAGATTATGGCGCAGGGAAGATGGAAGACGGCGAGGATGGTCGAGGTCTATACACGCTCGGAAGAGGCCGGACGCGCCGCCAAGTGGCTGGCGTGAGTCGGGCGGCAGGGACGCACTGTGACCAACCAAGCCATCGTCGATACCATAGTGAAGCGCATTGTTGCCCGCTTCCAGCCGGCGCGCACGCGGCACTGATAATCGCTAAAGCGACGTCGGTCTGCTCGTCGTTATGAACAAGGTAGAGAATAAGCGCTGCGATAGTGTTGGCGGTTTTGATTGACTACACGAAATACACGGTGTCGACGACGATGACCGAGTTGCCGGCACCCTTTTTCTCGTGTTGCGATGGCATCCGCACACAGACACAGCTTCCCCAGAGAAAAGCCTGTCTTTTGCCCTGATAATCCCCAGATTCTCTTCCAGGCGCCTCTATGGGCGCCTGGTGTGAAAGCGTCTGCGCCTCTACTGTGCGCCCCCTGCCAGCGCCTTGAGTCTCGGTCCCTAGCCGACCGGTGGTGGTCCCAACCCGGAGCGAGCGCCACCGGCGCCATGGGGTACGCGGGCGGCGGATAGGCCCTCTACGTCGTCGGCTTGGGGCGCGTGCTATCCTGTGCAGCATGGCCGCACCGGCCTCCCTTCGGCGGACGACAGCCGCCGGTGTTGGGGCTGGTCTGTGTGCTGGGCCCGCTTTACTTGATTGTAGAACATATAATCCGTAATATAGTTATGTGTTTGCCGTTGGAGTGTCAAGTCAATTGCTGCAGTTGAGTGACAGTTATCGGCGATACAGATCGTTGAAATCCATGTAGATCAACAGAGAAGAAGCAGTAGCAACAATGAAACACGACGCGTTTTTCCGCCGGCATCCGGTGTTCAGGGGCGAGGAGTTGGCTGAGCATCTCAGCTCCAGCGGCCGAGTCGGTGCCCGGTTGCAGGAGTCTTTGGTTGCATATCACACCGGGACTGGACGGCTGGTCCGTATTCGACGCGGACTGTTCGCCGTGATTCCGCCGGAAGCCGACGGCGGCACCTATCCGATAGACCCCTACCTGGTAGCTTCCAAGCTTACGCCGGACTCCGTCCTGTCTCACCACACGGCGCTGGAGTTCCATGGGCGCGCATACTCAGTCTGGCGGCAGTTCACATATCTGTCGTCGCGTCCGCTGGATACGTTTACGTTCCGCTCCCAGGTCTACCGGGGGACCCGATTTCCGGAGGCGCTTGTGCGTTCGGGCGAGGAGAACTTCGGTGTGTTGACGATGGAGCGCGCCGGACTGTCTTTGCGGGTCACCAGTCTTGAACGAACTTTCGTAGATGTTCTGGAGCGCCCGCTGTTAGCCGGAGGCTGGGAGGAGGTATGGCGTTCTCTGGAGTCGATAGAGTTCTTCAACCTTGACAGGATCGTGGAGTACGTTCTTCTACTTGGAAATGCGACCACAGCTGCGAAAGTGGGCTTTTATCTGGACCAGCATCGCGAAGCATTGATGGTCGAGGCACGCCATATCTCGGTACTACGGGAGGAACGTCCCCGGCAACCCCACTACGCCGACCGGAGAAGCGGTGGGGACGGGACCTTTGTAGCCGCATGGAACCTGGTCGTCCCGACAGAGGTGGTCGAACGATCCTGGGAGGAGATGAGATGAGAGTCTCAGCCGAGAGGCTGGCCGCAGATGCAGCGGCGACAGGATTCCGATCGGACATGCTTGAGAAGGCGATCCAGCTACTGGGACTGCTTAACGTCATGTGCAGTCATCCATTTTTGAAGGGAAAGCTCGCACTCAAAGGCGGGACTGCATTAAATCTTTTCGTGTTCGATGTGCCGAGGTTGTCCGTCGATATCGACCTGAACTATGTGGGCAACGCAAGCAGAGAGGCGATGCTGGAGGAACGCCCCAGGCTTGAGGAGGCAATACAGGCGGTCTTCAGCCGAGAGGATTTCAGCATCAGGCGTATTCCCCAGGAGCACGCAGGAGGAAAATGGTCGCTTCGCTATGCGGCGGCGTATCCGTCAGATTTCCCATTATGATTGTCGAGTCGCCTTCCATAGCCGAACCATGAAGCGATCATCTCCCTCCACCAAGTCCGGCTCCGTGCCATTGTGACGCCGCATTGAGTTGATGATCCGGTTGCGGACTCCCATTCCGTAGTGTTCTATGTAGCGGTAGTCGCGGAGGATTTCCTTGAGCAGCTCGTTGCGGGCCACACGAACCACGCCTTCTTTCATCTTCTCCACCGTGACGCCGTTTGGAAGGCGACCCGGCGAAATCACTTCGAATCGATCCCGGTATAGCGAAACCTCAATGTCGGTCCCCTCGCGCGCGTAGTCGCGATGCACCACCGCGTTCACTACCGCCTCTCGCACCGCGTCAAGGGGGAATGAACTCTTGCGGCGGCGGCGGCCTCCTTCGAGGTAGGCGACGCTTCCCATGTTGCGCTTTATGAAGTCCACCGTGCGGTCGATCACGCCTCTTTCCACCACATCACCATCCTCCGAGACTCGCGGCGTCAGAGGTCCTCGAATCCGCTCTTCATCGACCGTGTTGTACTCCTTTTCAAGACCGGGAAACGCCACCGCAGTCACGCCGGCTTGTGGAAGACGGCGGTTCGGGTTTTTGCCGAACAGCAGGAGCCCTGCGACCGATGCGCCAGCGCCAACTCCCGCCTCAACCAGCAGATCCGAGTTAAGCAGGAGCCGCCGCCTGTTCTCAAGGTCGGTCCGGGCCGGCAGTGAGCGCTTCAAGACGTCCTGGTAGTAGTTCTCGATCCGGTCCATGTCGAGAGCTTCCAGCCCGGTGTCCGGCACCGGTTTGATCTCGTATCGGACCAAGCGGGCGGCCTGGTAGAGCCGTCCCTCCTCCTCGCGTGTCGCCTCCCGGGAGGTGCTGCCGGCGCGGATGTACGTTACCCAGGCCCTGCCTCGTCTTGCCTTGTACGGTTTTTCCGGGCTGTCGGCGCCAAGCTCGATGACACCTATATTTTTGCCAACCTCAATCTCCATGCAGGTCCAGACGGGGATGATGGCAGGCTGGAGATTCTGGCGAGCGATGTTCATCACCCACTCCTCCGCAGCCTCGCGGCTTCTGGTCAGCCCGGAAATGGCTCCGTCGTCTTCCACGCCGAGAAGAATGACGCCGCCCTCCAGGTTCAGCAGTGCGGATATCTCCGTGGCGAGCTCATCCGGGTGACAGTTGTCACGCTTGAGTTCGACGCGCGAGTTCTCCCGGTTGGCGATGAGTTGGAGCAATTCTGTTTTGTTCATCTTTCAGAAACCATACTTCCGCTGCCGTGTCTCGAACGCTTCGCGGCCGCCCTCAAGAATCTCTTCCGCGAGACACACGAGCAGGCTCTGCTCCCGCAGACGTTCCTTGAGGCCAACGTCCTGAAAACGGTCAAGCGTTTCCTTTAGCCCAGGAAGCGCGGCGAGGCTTTCTTCAACCGACTCAATCTCGGCGCGCGCCTCTGGCTGGGGGGCTGGGCATCCATGCCAGCGGCGTTCTCTGCCGTCATGTCTGTCGCTCCGCGGTGCCCTGCCATAAAGTCGTTGGTGCGCCGCGTTACAGTATTCGGTTGTCTCCCCAGCATGCGGCGGCCATCTGCTCGTCTCTGCGGGTGGCTGCAATGTCGTTGAAATAGGCGTCCCATGCGATCGCGTACTCCCTCCAATAAGACCGCTTGGCCCAGCCGCCGAAATACCCGGGCTCTTTCACCTCAGCGTCCAACTCTATCGCAAAAATTGGCGACGGGAAAGTGCAGACGTGGTCATCTTTCACTCCTGACGATATGTTTTTGGGTACGATGTTAACCTCCTTGGACGACAGAAAAAGGCGTAAGCGGCCCCAATTCCCGAGCCACAAAAAGGAAGCAATAGAGTGTTTTCAGACAGATGGGCGATTCGTTCCCTTTCACTAGAAGTCCCCGCCCTAGCATGCCTCATCCTGCCTTTCCGTTTCGGCCCTTGCGCCAGGGTCAACCGGAACCAAACCAAGGCTTGGAACAGTTCCTCCCGGGTCTCACTCTCTTCGATGAACTGCCCGACCGTGCCCTCGATGGCAGAACCGAACTCGTCGATTTCGTCCGCTTCCATGAACTGTCGAGCTATGGCCGACGGTCCCCATCGCTCCCAGTCCCAAATGTCATCAAGGGTCACCAGATATGGACGGGACGCCCTCCAGTCAGGGCCGCCGATACAGTGCCAAAATCACCAAGTTGGTTAATTTGCGGTTACTGCCGGCGTAGTCGGATAGGGCGGTCGTCTAGGCGATGGCCCGCTCTTTGCGTGACGGTGGCCAGGCCCCATGTGGTAGCTTCTGCCTGATCCGGAGCAATGCATCTCCCGCCAGCCAGGCTGCCTCGACCGCCCCGATCTTGTCGAGCAGGGCCAGCAGCCAAATGTTGTCCTGTAACCAGGAAACGATCTTGTTTGAAGGGATCGAACAGGGCCTGAAGGTCAAGTATTTGGCGGAGAGTTGCCTCGCTCATAGCCCTTATCGTACCATAGCCGGACGAGGGAGTTTCTGTGAGACAACGCCGGCCAGGGACGGGACTCGCTGCTTAACAGAGAGCACCGACGCGGCGACTGGCCCGCGCCGGCAAGCACCAGGAGGGAACAATGCGGGGATGGCGGTTGACGCGGCGCGGGGATTATATCAACAGCGAGCTTGCCAATCGCACGCGGGCGGCGGTTGTGTCGTTGGAGCGATCCGGTCTGTGGGCATTCGTTGTGCGCACCCTGCAAGGGAAAGAGACAGGGCGAGGCAGGAACTATCCGACGGCGGCCGCGGCCATGCAAGCGGCTGAAGCGTCCACGGCGCCGGCCAAACCAAACAGAGAGATTGCGGCGCAGGTGATGGACTACCTAAGCGCCAAACAGGAAGGGACACAATGAGCGCAGACAAGCGCACGATCGTTGGCCAATAGTACCGTCGGTGTCAGAACTGCCAGCACCGAAATTATTATGCATGCGCGCATTCATGCTTCGTCTCCTGTTTGTGATCTCGAGTTCAGAAACCCTTTCCAGCGAATACTCGGAAGGGGTATCGACCACACCACGCGCTGAGGACCGCCCGGCGCTTTTGCAGGACCCACCCAGACCCCAAAAAACGGTCGGGCCGGCGCTCGGGTTGCTCCCTGGCGACGGCCTGGTCTCCGAAGCTGGCGTCGCCGCATCGGTGGGAGCTTTTTCGGAATACCTCTAGGTCCCGACGAAATTTGCTCAAATCGCCGCAGCCGCCCCGTGCCCGCGTTCGGGTACGGTTCCTCAACCGGCTCTTTGGAATCGGCTAGCCCTGTCCCCTCAGTCGTACTCGATACCTCCGCCGGCTCGAGAGGATCGACTGTCCCCGTATTCTCGGCGGGCCTCGGCTCCTCAAGTGGTTTTGCAAAAACGATGGAATCTGCAGACTTGGCGGGCTTCTCCTGCTCCGCCGGCTCGACGGAATCAGCCGGACCCGTGTGCTCCGCGGGTTCAGGGGTCGTTATAAGTCTTGGCTGCTCTGTTAGTGCAGGTTTCGGCTTTTTGCTGTCCGTCAGAGCAGCGGATACGCTGTCAAAACGGACAATTTGTCCGATTTGTGGGTATTTTTGCCGAAGCTGGATGAACCGGCGTGCCTGGCGTGGGTGTATGCCCCGCTCTTCCAAGGCCGGCGTCCAAGCGCCGTGCGGCAGTTGTTGCTTAATCCTGAGCAGCGAATCGCCGGCCAGCCAGGCTTCCTCGACCGTGCGCCGCGCCAACTGCTCAAATGCATGCAAATGCCCCTCGGCTTCCTTCCAGAGCGCCGGCAGCTCCGTTATCTGCTGGGTCATGCCCACTCCTCTTCATGCCGCTATGCGTCCCTCGTGCGTGCCCGCGCATCCTGGAAAACACTGGGACCTTTAATGTTGCAACACTATGTCCCCAGGCGCAACACACGTTGCCTGAGCATAGCAACGCTGTTGCTGCGTACGCTGTGTCTGGCGGCGTTTCTGCAGGATTTTCTGGGCGTCTGCCGTCTTGGACTGCGGTTTGGGATCGGGTGGAGCCAGATTATGTGTAGGCGCTAATGCGGGTTTTATCAAGGATGGCGTGCGGAGCTGAATTTTCAAGAAGGGCAAGTTTCTTGTGGGGGGGTGCTGTCTCCCTACGGGTTTTGGGGGAGTCTGGCCACGTGGGTGTTGGTCAGGCGCAAAAAATCGTCGAAATCCCCGACCCAATAGAAGTCCCCGTCCCGGTATGCCCCATCCCGCCTGCCCGTTTCGGCCCTTGCGCCGGGGTCGTTCTCGTATGGGCCGAAATCGACCTGGCACGACAGGGCCAGCCGGAACCAGGCCAGGGCCTGGAACAGGTCCTCGCGAGTTTCGCTCTCTTCGATGTACTGCCTGACCGCGCCCTCGATGGCTGAACCGAACGCATTGATTTCGTCCGCTTCCATGAACCGCCGGGCAATGGCCGACGGCCCCCACCGCTCCCAATCCCAAAGGTCATCGAGGGTCACCAAATAGGGACTAACCACCTTTCGGGGTTGGACGGTCCGCCCTCCGTTCAGGGCCGTCGACACCGGGTGGGCCGGGTTATGCTGACGTTTGGACGGTGCTGCGCTCTCGACCTCGCTCGACTTCTTACTGTCTGTCAGGGCAGCCTGCACACTTCGAAACGTCCCAACTTGGGACATTTCAGGGTATCGCTTCCGCAAAGTGATAAAACGATGGGCCGTGCTTTTGGATATCCCCCGCTCTTCCAAGCCTGCACGCCAGCCGCCATGCGGGATCTGCTCTTTGATACGCATCAGCGCATCACCCGCCAGCCATGCTTCCTCAACCGTCCGCCGGGCCAACTGCTCGAAGGCCCTCAGATGCTGCTCTACTTCCTGCCATAGTACGGTGATCTCTTCCGCCATCCTGCGCTCCCCAACCGGTTTGGGCTATTCCCGAACCCTTTCACGTTGTGCTACGTTCACTAAACAAATGGATGCTGTCACTGCATCAATATCGACACCGCCGGCCCTGGGGTCGGTCCTATCTCCGCGTGTGCGAGGCCTACGGCGTGGGAGAGTCTGAATTTGTAGACCTTGAGGGTCGTGATAGTCTGTGGGGTGTCCATGAGTCTCTCTCTCGTGGGCCGGGCCGGGGGCGTGCGCGCGCCGCTCGGCCGCTTCTTCTTCCACTGTACTACATCCGCAAAAAGGGCCAAAACGGGCTGTAAGGCCCGGCCAACTTGGTGCCGAAGGCGCAGACCGCTGGCTTAACTCGCGTCCGCAAGGGCACCCCAGGGGGTCATAATACTAGAGGCCTATAGGACCTAGAAGGGTCGTCTAAAGCGCTCTACGGGCGTCCTGTGCGGTCAATTTTCTGCGCGCCCGGGTAAGAGCGCGGACTTGGGCCGATGATGCGGCCGGGGTGGGGATTTAGGCACAAAATTGGAAATTTTACCGGTTTAGGAGGCGCGATTTTCACAAAAAAGGCCATGATAACGACCTATTTGGAGTCTGACGCGCGCCGGAACGGGTCGCGCCGCGCCCATGACCAGGCGTCGTAATACCTAATCCCGGTATCTTAACATTGCGGCATATCGCGGCGAGTTTGCGGCATGTTGTGGCGATCTAGCGTAATATTTCGAAATATTTCGGCGTGGTCGTCGCCAAGGGGCGGTGTGTGTGCGGCGCGAAAAGTTTTTTTGAGGGTGAATTTACTCTGGTGGCGCGGGCCCAAATTGCGGCATTGGGGAAAGTCCATAAGCGCCTCCAGGGGCAGCGGCATATAGCGGCTTGCTGTCGTCTCCCGCCTATGCCGCCGCCGGTGTGCGGAATACCTAGACGCTCTGCGGCGGCGGCAGGTGTTGACGTTGGCACAGACTGCCGGCGCCGGCAGTCTGTGCGCTTGGGCGGCCCAAGCAGAAGCCGAGGTCGAGCAAAGCGAGGGCGAGGGTGAAGCGCAGGGCCGCCCATTGTTGGACCAGGCGATCTGTCGGCGTCTTGGCGTACCTGTTGCTGGTCGTCCGGGAGTCCTGTGGGTAACATGGCGTCGCGTTTTGTCTGCTGGATGGTATGGCGGCGCCGGAGCGTGCGAGGGACGAGCCGTGGAGGCGCCGGCAGGGGTAGCGCGAAGGCTGTCTGGCGGTACGGCGTGAGGTGGTTATGACGTGGTGGTCCCGGCGCCTTGCTGGTCTCCTGCAGCGTCATGGAGGTGGAGGCGGCGAGTCTGGCCGCCGGCTTGATCGTCCGCTGGACAGGCGCCGGCTGTAGCTCCGTCGGAGTGCAGGATCCCGGAAGGGTCCAAGCGAGGATGAGAGCGCTGGCGGGGTGAGGGGCGGGTTGTGTTTTTGCAAAGCTTGAACATTGCTCCTTCGCAAGTTCGCCGGCGCGAGCTAGCTGGCCTGAATGGTCGGGCGGGCGGGCAGACATCCGGCACAAGCCGGTGGCAATGGCAACGCCCGGTCGGTACGCCGGTCCCTGGCCGGCGTTAATCGTGGGCCTGGGCGCCAGTGCATGAAGGGGACACGCGCAGCTGCAGCTGCCGGCACACGCTAGGAACAAGACACGGGGTGGGCTGCGCCGTGTTCGCCTTGGCACCGCGGTCGTTAAGGGTGGGACAGACGCGGTCACAGAAACAAGCGCAACTGCAAGTGCAGTACATCTGCCGACGTCCAGAGCCTCCCCTGCGGACGCTGGCTCCGTGAAACGGCGGTCTGGAGGTGTGGTAAGTACCTGATCGGCTTTTTCGTGGCTCTGAGCGGCTCTGTGTGCGAATTTGCGCTTTCGGTCGTCGTGGGCCTAGGGCTATCCGGCGCTGGCGTTTACTCGAATGATGCCGGCCCCGGCGTCCTCTGTCGGGGCTTGACGGGCTGGCGTGCCCTGCGCCGGCTTCGACCCTGAACATAAACAAACATGGGCGGGATTGTGGGCTCGGTCGCGCCGGCGCCGGTGTCGTAAAGGGTGGGCACAGAAACAGACACATGCGCCGGCATCGGCTTGTCCGGCGTCTTGGCGTGCCTGCGGCTGGCCGTCCGTGGGTTCTGTTGGTAACACGGCGTCGCGTTTGCACTGCTAGATGGTATGGCGGCGCCGGAGCGTGCGAGGGACGAGCCGTGGAGGCGCCGGCAGGGGTAAGGCGGAGGCTGGATGGCGGTACGGCGTGTGGTGGTTTTGTCATGATGGTCCCGGCGCCTTGCTGGTCTCCTGCAGCGTCATGGAGGTGGAGGCGGCGAGTCTGGCCGCCGGCTTGATCGTCCGCAGGACAGGCGCGGGCTGTAGCTCCGTCGGAGTGCAGGACCTCGGAAGGGTCCAAGCGAGAATGAGATCTCTGGCGGGGTGAGGGGCGGGTTGTGTTTTTGCAGAACTCGAACATCTCGCCTTCGCAATTTCGCCGGCGCGTGCTGGCTGGCTTGAATGTTCGGGCGGGCGTGCAGACATCCGGCGGAAGCCGATGGCAACGGAAACGCCCGGTCGGGGCGCAGGTCCCAGGCCGGCGTCAATCGTGGGCCTGGGCACCGGTGCGCGAAGGGAACACGCGCAGGTGCAGCTGCCGGCACACTCCAGCAACAAGACACAGGGTGGGCTGCGCCGCGTTCGCCTCGGCGTCGCGGTGGTAACGGGTGGGACAGACGCGGTTACAGAAACAAGCGCAACTGCAAGTGCAGTATATCCGCCGGCGATGTCCCCAGGCGTCGTGGGCCTAGGGCGACGTCGTGGTCGTTCTTGAAGACCTGCCGGCATTCAGGGCCTCTTCTGCGGCCGCTGGCGGCTGCGGGCGCCGTGGAACGGCGTCTGGGGGTGTTTTGTAATGCCTGATCGGCTTTTTCGTGGCCCTGAGCGGCTCTGTGTGCGGATTTGTGCTCGCCGTCGTCGGGGGCTTGGAGCTATCCGGCGCCGGTGTCGTAAAGGGTGGGCACAGAAACAAACACAAGCGCCGGCGTCGGCTTGTCCGGCGTCTTGGCGTGCCTGCAGCTGGTCGTCCGGGAGTCTTGTGGGTAACACGGCGTCGCGTTTGTGCTGCTGGATAGTATGGCGGCGCCGGAGCGTGCGAGGGACGAGCCGTGGAGGCGCCGGCAGGGGTAAGGCGGAGGCTGGATGGCGGTACGGCGTGAGGTGGTTTTGTCATGGTGGTCCGGGCGTGTTGCTGGTCCTGCGGCGTCATGGAGGTTGAGGTGGGGGGGTGTGGGGGGCTTGCCCCCTGCGAGGGGGAGAGTTTGAGAGGGGGGTACCCCTCTCATGTTGCCGGCCCGGAAAAGCGCTTTTTATTCCGTATAATTCCGTCTTATACAAAAAGGGGCGGCCGCACCGCCCAGTGACAAACACTGGCGGTCGCCCCGGTGCAAACCGGCCGGGGTTCAGCCGGTTTGCATTTTGTATAAGATCTAGTTATACGGTCGGGGCCCCGCCGGCGATTAGCCGGCGGAATGGGCCCCGAGTAATAAAAAGCGCCCGGGCCGGCAATGCCGTTGACGTTCGCCGGCGCCGCTGTGCGCTCCGTTCGATGGGCGTATAACAGACACCGGCCAAGACAGATCCAGGCACTGGTCCGGAAACCTGCACAAAACCGGGTCTGGAACTGGGCACATGGCCGGCGCCAATGCCGGGGCCATCCAGGGTGTGCACTGTTGGCTACAAGCGTGTCAGTCTTTCGCAGTTGAGTGGTGGTTGAGCGCCTGCCGGCGCTGTACGAATGGCGGCTGCGCTCCCTGATGGAGGCGCGTGGGGTGTTGCGGCGGTCTGCCGCCGCCCGGGAAAGGACCCTCCCCGGCAGTTTGGGGAGAGGGCCTTTCCCGGCTTTCCCTGGATGCCGGCTGCGAGCTCGTCTTTGCGGCATCTGTACCGATCGCGCTCTAAAACGGCCCGACGCGTGGCCCTCCATTTCTTCCTGTCAATCCCTTGCCGGTCAGTCGAGAAAGCCATAATCGCAAGGTCCTATAGGTACCCCTTGCCGATTTCAGGGCCTTAGAACGCCTCCTGTGCGGAAAGATTTTCGCCGGCAGACCCTTAATCGGCCGTATTCCGCATTTTGGGGAGTTTCGGCTCTAAGATGCCGTTCCTCGTCGGAAATCGCCTTGGCATGGTGCCGGCTGCCGCGTCGCTTTGCCATACGCCCGGGCGCTAGGGCATGGTTTCGGGCGATTTTTTCTCCACCGCGCCTTTCTTTTTTCGGTAGAAGTAGGTGCGCTCTTTCGGACCTGAGGGGAGCTTCCACTTTCTGTCGGGGAACATGGGGAATATGTAGATGCGTATTAACCACCAGATCACAAGAGCGGCAGGGATTGAGACGCAAACAATGGCTCCGATGTCGCCGTCGAAGATACGCTGAGTAAGTTCGATTCCAACCATGAACCTCTCCTGTAATCTGGTGGTTTCACGGCGCCCGGGGGGAGGCGACAGCAGGCTGAATTCTAATCCGTATTACTCTACATTATGCGCCCAGGGCAAATAAAAGGCGACCGGGCCGGCGGGGTGTTGACGTTGGCACAGGGGGGGGTCTGCGGTCCGCTGTGCGCCTTGGTCGGTTCTGGCGTGCGCTTCGTTCCTGGAAGCTGCGGCCGCCGGGCGTATAGCAGGCGCCGGCCAGCGCAGGCCGAGACGCCGATCCAAACACCTACACAAAACAGGGACTGAACCTGGGCACACTGCCAGCACCAATGCCGGCGCCATCCGGGGAATGCACTGCCGGCCGCAAGCGTGTCAGTCTTTCGCAGCTGTGCGGTGGTCGAACTCCTGATGGCTGTGTACGATTGGCGGCTGCTCTCTCTAATGGTGGCGCGTGGGGTGTTGCGGCGGTCTGCCGCCGCCCGGGAAAGGACCCTCCCCGGCAGTTTGGGGAGAGGGCCTTTCCCGGCTTCCCTGGGTGCCGGCCTGGTTGGTCAAATGTGGGTCTGTGCAGCGGCATCTGGGGTTGTGTATGCCGCCAGCGCCCGCGACGCTAACGGTAGCAAACGAAGCGCAGCCTCGCCGGGGTATTGACTTGGCGGCTGTCTCTGGTTTCTCTCTTACTGTCTGGGCTGCGCGTTTATGTGTTCTCTGAAAATGGTTGCGCGTTGCGGTATTGGTCGAAATGGCGTCATGTGTCGGCGCTGAACGAAATTTTTCAAAAAACGAAATTTTTGGGGCGCCAGCATCTGCCTTCGATAAAGGGACGGAAACCTGGGGCTTGGGCACCAGCGTTGTCGAGCCGGGCCGGCGCTCCTGTCCAAGCAGTTCACGTTCATCTGGAGCGCAACAGACGCACCTTGCCCCTGCCGGCGCAGCGACCGGATGCGGGCCCTGATTGGCGACGCGTAGGGACCAAACAGTCCTCATTCAATCGCTCATAGGAATATTGACATAATACTTCCATAGAAAATCGCCAGTTTGTCCTCACTCGATCACAGAGGCCCCACTCGTCGCAGGTCTTGCCGAACTAGTATTCTCGTGACTGCCCTACTCTCCGGCTTTACTGTCATGCTATTTTCCCCTTACTCTTTCGAGAACTTCCCCTGTTGCCAGGGTCAGGGTAAGACAGTTAACCTTTAGGATATCCTGCTCCTAAGCCTGGTATCCAGGCTAGAAATTGTGCCGTGACACGGCGCACTGTTTGTACCACCGGTTATGTTAGTCCGACAAGCATGGGGACAGGATCGGCAGGCAAGCCAAAAAGCCAAAGCCTTACGTTCTCGGAATAGCGACAGATCATCGGCCGACACCAGATAGGCCGGGTTATGCTGACGCGTCGTCGGCGTTGCGCGCTCGCCTTCGCTCGACTTCTTACCGTCCGCCAAGGCTGCCTGCACATTCCGAAATGTCCCAAATTGGGACATTTCAGGGTACTTTTGCCGTAACTGGATGAACCGATGCGCCGTACTCCTGGAAATGCCGCGCTCTTTCAGCGCTGATGTCCATGCACCATGCGGCAACTGCTTCTTGAACAGGGGCAGCGCGTCACCTCCCAGCCATGCCGCCTCAACTGTACGCCTGGCCAACTCCCCGAAGGTCCGCAGGCGCTCTACTGCTTCCTGCCAAAGCGCGGTTATCTGCTCGCCCATACATGATCTTGACATTGCAACCCTTGACAAGTATGCCCGTACAAAATATTTTGTACGGGTGCAATTCGATGCAGTGTCAAAATGAAGAAAACTGCGTTCAGAAAGGAGATAGTGACAATGACCCTATCCCCATCGTCGAAAAAGCAAGATTGTACAGATTCGCATGTCAGGCAAAATGGCGCTGGGCCTGCCGCACTTTCCAGGGACGTTCAAGAAGACCCGGATGGGAAGTCTGAAACATGTCGCGATCACAACAATGAGTTCATGCGCCATATCCGAGAAAGTGTCAAGAAAAACCACCAACTCTATAAATTGCTTGCTGAGTGAGTCGTGTATATCCAACTTTCGAGGATGCCATAGCAACTCATGATTTCCTCATTGAAGAATACGGAGGCAGCTTCGGCATCCATGACAGAGGGGCGTTAGAGTCAGCAATCTTCCGTACAAATTCCTTTCATTTCTCGAATCTATGCACCTGGTTGGGAGAGATAATCAGACAGAAACCTACATAGGTCAGTTTCAAAACAATCTGTCAAAAGAGGCGCCGGATCCAATGTGGCGCCTCTTTTCATATCCGATGGCTCCCTTACACTATAGCGTATTGAAACGCCGACCGCGTTTGCGTCTGGGCAGGCCGCCGACGGTCCTCCGCGACTGCCAGAATCGCAGTTGCTGCCGCATCGCCCCGACAGGGTATATAGGGAGATATAGGGGGAAAGCAGTTTCTCTCTGGTCAGAAGCCAAAAGGTTCACCGCAAATGTAGTCATCCGCAGTAACCGGCGCCTCATCTCGACAGCGGCAGGATACGCAAGCCCTCGTCCAAGTGTCCGGTGATAATGTAGCCCTAGCCGGCCATGTTTGACAGCGCGTTCTCTGACCGTGTTCTTCGCATGGAACGCGCCGACTTACGCAGCGTATTGGTCGACGATGACAGAAGCAGGGGAGCGAACTGCCGCCTGGGTTGCCTTTCTAGGCGGCGTTCATGCGCCGCTTCTATCTGGCAGTTCCACCGTGCCGAGGAATTTTTTCTCTGGGGCTGCCCGCCCTTATAAGGGCATGGGCAGCCCTCCCATACCCTTATAGGGGTATAGGGTATATAGGGGTTGCCTTTCTACCAGAGAGGATGTGTGACTTCAGATGTAGTAAAGTGTGACTTCAGATGTAGTAAAGTGTGACTTCAGATGTAGTGGGGAGGATGGTGTGACTTCAGATGTATTCAAGCACTGTTTTTGATCCACTGTCTTCGCCTTAGTCATGATCGAAAGAAGCTCCCCATCCGGGTGGGGGCAGGATGCGTATGTCGCCGTCGAAGTCTTCGAGGGTGCACAGGCCCTTACTTTCTATCGTTTTGAGGGCCTTCCGGGAACGCTCCTGTCTCTTTCGATGTGTGGTGGGAGTGAGTTTTTTCTGTTCGTCCATGTAGGCGAGGGCCACTAGCTGTTGCGGCGTCAGGATCGGGTACTGGTCGGCGGCCGGATTGCGTTCTCGGGCGGCGTCATTCAAGGATGGGACGGGTTTTCCGTCAGTATCGAGAGGCACAATGCCGGGCCTGGGCTCCCAGATTGTCTTCTTGTTGCGCTTGCGCCGGATCATCCACGTGCGCGCCGGTTTTCCATTCTCGTCCAGGATGATGGCTTCTTTGGCATCCACGAGGTTGTCGTTCTTGTCTCGGGCAAGACGCACTCGGGTGGATTGAATGTACCGGCCTTTGTTGGCGCCGTAATGATCCCACATCCAGGAAAGCGAAAGATAGGATCGGTACTGCAGTACCGATTCCTGGCCCATTTCACGCAGCGCGGGGCGGTAAATTAGTGGTCCATATCCGCTGACCCCTGGCGGTAAGGAGGTCTTGAAGATCAGCAGGTCGTTGTAGGCGTTCCATGTCCGGGGTTTGGATATGACCAGTATCACACTCCACAGGCCGCCGACCCCGCCAATTTCCCAGGGCAAGCGCAGGTTGTGTACTTCGTCCAACGCTCTGTCGATAGCCTGAAAGCATTTTTTGGAGTAGCGTCCGTTTGGCATCAGCCACTCGACGAAGTCTCCGTACTGCACACATAGTTCATCACTGCTGTAGCGCTCGGCGGCTGGGGTTGTCAATATCAGTTCGATCCAGGTGCGCAGTTCCCAGGGCGTTGTGGGGCTTCCTCTGCCCGGGTTTTTGCCGGCGCGCGCTTCGTCATACATGAGCAGCGGCAAGGCCGGCGCGAGTTGGGTGGGGTTGACGGGTTCAAAATTCGGTAGATGTGCTTGGTCTTCTGGCGACGGGTTAAAGCCGACACCCTGTTTGCGAAATGCCTTTATGTCGAACAAGGTAGAGGTTGGCGTATCTTTCAACGGGTTGCGCGTTAGCGCGGCGGAAAGGATGCCGGTTTTTCTTGTATTCCCATTTTTGGGCGGTTTCAGGTGGGATCGAATCAGTGGCGTGTAGGGGTGTTGAAGGCCGGCCTTCTTTCTGTCCGCCGGGGGGATGGCTTCCCATAGGAGATGAATGTATAGAAGGCCGAACAGTTCGACGGATAGGAACTCCTCGTCATTGGATATCTGGTCGGGGGTAAGCGCATTGTTGATGCGTCCGCTCAGTCCTGCTAGCGATAGCGGTTCCCAGGAGGTGGCCGCAGAGTCGTTGTCGAAGATCACAGCGGGCGACAAAACAGAGGAAACGTCCTCGTGTTCTTCGGCTGTGGCCATCAAAGCGCTACAGCGCCGATCATATTCTTGAAAGGCTGCCTGCATGAGGGGGTTGAAACGCTTGCCGGCGATTTGGTTCAGGTCAGGCTCTTGGGCGTCTTCTGGGATTTCGCCGCGTTTTTTCAGTATAGAGACTATATGTTTGATTCGTTCATTAATGTTCAGGGAGTTAACCGACTTCGTCATAGTCATCGTTCTCCTGATAGTCAAGGGGGTTGTTGATGGTCTGTTGTTGGGGCTGCTCGGCGGCAACGCGCCAAATCCAGTGGGTTTTCTGTGATTTGTCCAGGTATATTTCCTTCGAGGTGTTCGGGTCTGCGTAGTTGCCTTTGCGCCGTCTTAACACGGTAATGGCCGGCTCGTTTTTTTCCTTCTTGTCGGCCAGCTGCCAGAAAAAGCGGGCCTCGGCGGAAAAGGCGCTAGCGCCCCTGAATCCGTGGTCGGCGTCTTCCTGTCCGGTTTTTCTGTCCGCTTTTGGCGGGTGATGGCAAAGCAGGACGGTGCACCTCGCTTCCTGCGCCCAGCCGCCCCAGTCGGCCATGAAGTGGGCGGCCTCCTCGTTGGCGTTCTCTGATGTGCCGTAGGCGTTGATCAGCGGGTCGAGAACAAGCAGGCGGGCGTCGTGTTCTTCGCAGTAGTCGCGCAACTGCCGGCCGATAAGGGAGAGGCCGTCGGCTGTCCAGACGGGGCCGGCCTGGGCCATCTCCAGATAGCGCAGGCTTTCGCCTACACGCTTCGCCAAGGGTGTTGTCTGGCCGTCTGCGCGGTCGGCGTTTTCGATCCAGTTCAGGCGCCGGCGCGCTTCGTCAGATTCGTCTTCCCAATTGGCAATCACGGCGACGCCTTCTGATACGGCTGGCATGGTCACCTTGACGCCGCGGCCCAGCCAATGGCCGCCGCCGCCGGCCATTTTCGCGGCTAGCTGCAGCGCCAACAGGCTTTTGCCCTTCTCGCCCTCGCCTGTGAGCAGGCCGATGCGGCCGAGCGGCAGCCAGTCTTTGATGAGCCATTCACGATCAGGGGCTTGGAAGTCCCATTTTGTCTGTTCGTTCCAGCTGCGGTATCTGATCAGTTGGCTAACTTGGGTCCATGCTTGTCGCGCGATTTCGGAACTGTCGCTGTGCAGGGCTTCGATCAGCTGGAGGACCTCTGTTTCGGACATTCCCCCGGGGGGTCGTAGACGGCGCACGGCTTCGATGTCAGCCTTGTCTGGCGTCCTGCCGGCGGCGATGGCTGCGTTTATGCGTCTTAGCTCCAGAGATCCCGGGAGCGGGGTGGGGATTTCTGCGGGCACTTCGGCGGGTGTGATTCCTTCGGTTCCGTTGGGCAGGGGCGTAGCCGTCATGGTGTTCTCCAGTTCATGCTTGCAGGGTCTTCCCCTTTCGGTAGCAGCTTGATTGGGACAGTGTAGCCGCGGTTTGCCCACTGCTGCGCCTGTTGGCGGGCTGTTTCCAGCGCCATCTCGTCGCCGTCGGGCCAGAGGGTTACGGACGCGAACCAGCCCGGGTCGATTTCGCTGTAGCGCAGGCCGGCGCAGACGGCTACGATCTGATCTTCCGGCAGGGCTGCGAGAAGCGCCAATCCGTCTGCGAGGCCTTCGACGACGTGCAGGTCATAGGCGTGTTCGCCCACTGGTCGTTGTTTCCAGAGCAGACCATAGGCGGCGCCGTCCTGGCCGTAGGTGTGCTTATCGCCGCGCTTGCCTGCCTGCCAGTGGTACGCTTTGCGGCCCTTGGCGTCGATGGCGACCATATGCACCTTGTGGGTAGGGCCGGTGGGGTTGGACAGGGGGCGCATGGCCATGACCAGCGCACCGGCGGTGGGGCTGTCCGGCTGTCCGCGGGGGAATATGTGGTGGCTGTGGGCAAGCCAGCGGACTGTTTCGGGCAGCGGCCGGCCTGCCGGCCAGCGGATGGGGGGGTTGCGCGCGGCCAGCCAGCGGCCTGCGGTATGCCGTTCTGCCGGTCCGGACGTGGACGGGCGGGCTGCGGCCCATAGTTCGGCGGCGTAGGCCGCCGTGTCTCTCTTGGCGCCGCGCCGCGGCGTTGGCTGTGTCGTAACCGACGCCGGCGACCGGGCCCGGGATGTTGCGGTGAACGGCTGACCTGCGCGGTGTGCCTGCCGGCAGTCGTCACAGAGGCACAGCTGCAGGCCGGTTGCCTTCTGCAAGGCGTGGCGGATGGCGTCGCGCTCTGCCGGCGTCCGCGGGCTGCATTTGTAGCAGTGGACGTGCAGGGACTGTTCTCCGGGCCTGGGCGGGTCGCTGAATACCAGCGATGCGGAGGACGATTTGTCTCCGCTGCCGTGACAGTAGCCGCGGGTGCGGTAGCCGGCGCCTTCGCGTCGCGTGCCTGGGAGCCGGGCCGCGACTTCGGCGGCGGCGGCGAGTGGTATGCGATTGGGTGTGCTGTGTGTTAGCATGTGGGCGAGGCTCTATTGATGTGTGGGTCTCAGTGGTAGTGGCCCCGATTGACGGATCGGGGCCGTCCTCTTTTATTGGATCCCTGCTCTCTTTGCGATTGTAGACAGGCCTTGCCTGCTGAACGCGGTGCCGCGGCGGGTGCGTACGCCGGCGCCTGTGAGCGTGCTGGCCACTTTCGCCCAGCTTTTACCTTCGGCGCGCAGTTCGGCGACGCGGTGCAGGACGGCTTGTTCCTGCTCGTTTTCGATGAGTTTCCCGCCCTCGCCAGCTTCATAGCCATAGTTGGGATTTCCGGTGGATTTTCCCTGTGCTCTGAGCTCTTGCAGCACGGCGCTGGTGCGCTCTCCGATAACCTCTCTATCCCACTGCGATACTGAATCCATGATGTTGATTACAATCTGGCCGGTGGCGCTGCCGGTGTCCAGGGATTCGGCGCTGCTGATCAGATCAATGCCTTCGCCGCCGCCGGCGCGCTGCGCTTTTCGCATGCGCTGCAACAGAGACATGAAGTCCTTGATTCTGCGGGTTAACCGGTCGAGCTTGCTGATGATCACGGCGTCGATTCGACCGCTGTCGATGTGCGTGAGCAGCTCGGACATGGCGGGGCGGTTGAGGCTGGATGCCGATTCGTCTTTGTCGGAGAGGACGCTGACAATGACCACGCCCGAACGTTCAGCGTAGGCGATCACCTCGCGCTGCTGGGATTCGAGGGAAAGATCGCTGATGGCCTGCTCGCTGGCACTCACCCGGGTATAGGCGATGGCTTTTCGCTGTTCAGTCATCGATTTCAAGTCTCCTTTGGTCAACCTGATAGAGGCAGTTTATCTTACGCGCGTTATAGTAGGCAAACGCGAATTCTCCGGCTTGACAATATCATGGTGCGTTCGGGGGAGCGGCCCCTCAACTGGCCAGGGACTGCACTTTCCCCAAGAATTGACTATCAGAAGGAGGGAACATATTCTTGGGGAGTCCTCAGGACTATTCGATTACCCCTTCGAGGAGGCAACCGGTTATGGCTTCAAACCGACAGCAGCAGCGAACTGCTTTTGTCCACGGAGGGGCGCGAAGAGACGCAAAGGAGGTGTAGCGTCCCGTTTTGGCGTGCGGTCAACCTGCTGGTCTCACACGGTCAGCGCAAAAGAGAGGAGAGATGGGGGAAACGATGCGTCCAAAGTTCAGATCCATCAGAACGGAGGAGGAATACGAAGCGGCGCTGGCGCGAATCGACGAAATATTTGATGCAGAGACGGGCACTCCCGAAGGCGAAGAGCTTGACGAACTGGCCGACCTGGTCGAGTCTTACGAGGACAAGCATTACCCTATTGGGATGTCCGATCCTATCTCTGCAATCGAGTTTCGAATGGACCAGGCCAACCTGAGTCAGAGGGATCTCATCCCTTATATTGGCAGCAGCGCCATGGTCGCGGAGGTCCTTTCCGGAAAGCGTGAGATCACGCTTTCGATGGCGCGCGCCTTGCACGAGCATCTTGGCATCCCTGCGGATGTGCTTCTGCAGAGTCCCGGCGCGCAGATCGATTCACAGCTGACGAAATCGACCCGCGGCTGAATTCGCAAACGTTTTGTTGACCGGAGGGAAGCATGGGTAACATCTGGCCAGTGCAGGAGGCGAGGGCGCGCTTCAGCGAGCTGCTGGAGGCCAGTTATGCAGAAGGACCGCAGATCATCACCAAGCACGGGAAAGAGACTGCGGTGCTGGTGCCGATTGAACAGTGGCGCAGACTGGAAAGACTGGCGAAACTGAGCCTGAAGGCGTTCCTGCTGGCCCCAGAGCCGCGTACGGAGGCGTTAACCCCGCCAAGAAGGAAGCTGCGCCTGCGACTGGCTCCAGACTTAGAGTAGAGGAGTTCCGTGTTGTTTCCGGACAGGAAGGTTGACCTCGGGTTGCGACGTTCGCAGGTGGAAACAGATAGTCTGCGGAGATCGGAATGAACATTAACACCGACCATTTGAACCGCTGCATCGGTACGCTCAGAGCCGCCTGGGAAGGACTGCAGCAGTGCGACCCGGGCGACGTGTTGTATGAGATCTACCGCGCGGCCTGTGTGAAGGAGTTTGAACTCGTGCTGGAGCAGGGCGGCCGGTTGCTGAAGAGGCGGCTGCGTCCTTACTTTGCCAGCAACCGGCAGGCGGACCAGCTTTACTTCAACGATGTCTTCCGTTACGCCGCCAGACATTGCCTGATCGGCGACGACGCGTGCGAACGCTGGCTGGAATACCGTGCTGCCCGCAATGACACGACGCATGAATACGGGGAGAATTTTGCCGAGAGGACGCTGGAACTGCTGCCCCAGTTCATTGTAGACGCGGAGGCGATTGCCAGTGCGATCGAAGGGGGGCGGGATGCGTGACAGGCTGCATCTGAAGGCGAGACATCGCCGCATGTTGGAAGAGATTCTGCGCGAACATGTGCCCGGTGTTGAGGTGTGGGCCTACGGCAGCCGGATCAGCGGTCACAGCCACGGCGGCAGCGATTTGGACCTTGTCCTGCGGGCGTCCGGCTTGGAGGAGATTCCGATCGGGCAGCTTGTCGACCTGGAGGAAGCCCTGCGGCTGTCTACGATCCCGTTTCTGGTGGAGGCGCGGGACTGGGCGCGCCTGCCGGAGAGTTTTCAGCGCGAAATCGGACGAAATTACATCGTACTGGTGGAAGAGCGGTGTGGGCCGGCGCGGCAGGCTTTTGTATCCGGAGATGGCTGATGACATACAGCGATGAGGAGATCCTGCGCCGTTTGCGTCTCGGCGAGGACAGCGCCTGGGAATTCAAGCAGGTCGAATTCAGCAGCGACCGGCCGACAAGCCCGCGACGGGATGACTGGGCCAACGAGGTCGTCGCCTTCGCCAATGGTCGGGAGATGTTTGTGCGCATCGTCGACATTGTGGGGCACTCCGCGCTGGTGGAGTACAGGTCGGTCGACGGGGCAGGGGGCGCGGCTTAGTTGGCGGTACGCATTTTTGATCCGCGGAGTACGCGGAGAACACCTTTTGTCCACGGAGAGACACGGAGGGGCACGGAGAACAGCAAGGGCGTATCGGATTTTCTGTGCGCAGCCGTTCGCGGACCGGCCGCACTTTTGCACGTGCCAGTCGCTGTTCAGACAGGCGTCAACGAGCCCTGGTGTAAGGGCGTTCAGAGACGCTCTGAGCGCCTGTTTTGGGAGATTGGGTCCCCCTAGACGTGCAGGACCCCGGAACGCCCGGTCAGCCGCCTCCATGCTTCGCAGGGGCATTTTGTCAACGCAGGGGTTGAAGGTCAACAGGGCACTCGGTTCCAAGGCCTGCGAAGGGCATCCACAAGGGGCGCCCCTGCCGGCGGGCGCGTCCTGTTTTCGGGAATGCTTCGATGTTGACGACAGACGGATTCAAACTGCGGGCCTAGTCGGCGGCCGCGAGCTACGGAGGGATGTCAAAGCGTGAGCAGTCTTAATATCAGCAATTTTATCTGGGGCATCGCGGACGATGTGCTGCGCGACCATTATGTGCGCGGCAAGTATCGCGATGTCATTCTGCCAATGACCGTTATCCGCCGGCTGGATGCGGTGCTGGAGCCGACGAAGGAGGACGTGCTGGGCATGAAGGCGCGGCTGGACGGGGCCGGCATCGCGAACCAGGACCAGGCCCTGCGGCAGGCTGCGGACGAGGCCTTCTACAACACCTCCCCTTTCCGGCTGCGGGATTTGCAGGCTATCGGCAAGCAACAGCAGCTGCGGGCCAACTTCGAGGCTTACCTGGACGGTTTTTCGCCGAATGTGCAGGAGATCCTGGAGAAGTTCAGGTTCCGCAACGAGGTGCCGCGGCTGGTGGAGGATGATATTCTGGGCTTTCTGATCGAAAAGTTCCTGGACAGCTCGGTCAATCTCAGCCCGCGGCCGGTTCTGAACGGGGACGGGAGCGTGCGGCTGCCCGGGCTGGACAACCACAGCATGGGCACGGTCTTCGAGGAGCTGATCCGGCGTTTCAGCGAGGAGAACAACGAGGAGGCGGGCGAGCATTTCACGCCGCGCGACGTGGTGGAGCTGATGGCGCACCTGATTTTCAAGCCGGTCGCGGAACAGGTGCAGTCGACGACCTATCTCGTCTACGACGGGGCCTGCGGCACGGGCGGCATGTTGACGGTGGCGGAGGATACGCTGGGCAAGCTGGCCGGCGACCAGGGCAAGAAGGCCGAGATCCATCTTTACGGGCAGGAGGTCAACCCGGAGACGTACGCGATCTGCAAGGCGGACCTTATTTTGAAGGGGGAGGGGGTCGAGGCGGACAACATCCAGTACGGCTCGACGCTGTCCGGAGACGCCTTCCCTGCGCACGAGTTTGATTTCATGCTTTCGAACCCGCCTTACGGCAAGAGCTGGAAGAGCGACCTGGAGCGGATGGGGGGCAAGGCGGGCATGCAGGACACGCGCTTTGTGGTGGAGCATGGCGGCGACCTGGATTTTTCGCTGGTCACGCGCTCCAGCGACGGGCAGATGATGTTTCTGGCCAACATGGTGAGCAAGATGAAGCGGGACTCGACGCTGGGCAGCCGGATTGCGGAGGTGCACAACGGCAGCTCGCTTTTCACCGGCGACGCAGGCCAGGGCGAGAGCAACATCCGGCGCTGGATCATCGAAAACGACTGGCTGGAGGCGATCATCGCGCTGCCGCTCAACATCTTTTACAACACGGGTATCGCGACCTACATCTGGGTGTTGAGCAACCGGAAGGCGGCTGAACGGCAGGGTTACGTGCAGCTGATCGACGCCAGCGAGTGGTACCGGCCGCTGCGCAAGAATTTGGGCAACAAGAACTGCGAGCTGGCGGCAGAGGATATCGGGCGCATCTGCGACGCCTTTCTGGCCTTCGAGGAGACGCCGCAGTCGAAGATCTTCCCCAACGCGGCGTTCGGCTACTACAAGCTGAACGTGGCGCGTCCGCTGCGGCTGCCGGGCATCGACCCGGCGCGCGCGTACAAGGCGCGTGAGATCAAGCAGCTGCGGGCGCGCATCGAGCCGAGCCCTGAGGCGCCGCCCGTAATCCGCAAGATCCACCGGGCGGGCGTTGCGGCCGACCCGCTGCGGGGCCTTTTTCCCGTGCAGATCGATGGAGAGGCGGTGGTGGTCGAGTATGCGCCTGATCCGGATCTGAAGGACAGTGAGCAGGCGCCGTTGCTGGAGGAGGGCGGCATCGAGGGCTTTCTGCGGCGGGAGGTGCTGCCGTATGCGGCGGACGCGTGGTATGACCCGGGCAGCGTGAAGGTGGGGTACGAGATCAGCTTCACGCGCTACTTCTACAGGCCGCAGCCGCTGCGTGCGCCGGAGGCGATCTGGGCTGATATTCGGGCGTTGGAGCAGGAGGCGGAGGGGTTGCTGAGCGAAATCTTCAGTACAGAAGGAGTCCACCAATGAGAGCAGCCGAGGCAACGCTATTAGGGTTTCTCAGAAAGTCGCCGCAGTTCATCATTCCCATCTACCAGCGCACCTACTCTTGGAGTGAAGCGCAATGCACACAGCTATGGGATGACATTTTGCGTGCTGGTACTGATGAGGGCATAAAGGCCCATTTCATCGGGTCAGTTGTATACATTGAAGAGAGCCTATCTCAAGTCACAGACCCATCGTCACTGCTCGTTATCGATGGGCAGCAACGTATTGCTACGGTTTCACTTATCATCGAAGCTTTAGCGCGTCATTTGGGCGAAAGTGAACCAATTGAGGGATTCTCTGCCGAGAAGCTCCGAAGCTATTATCTTCTCAACCAACCGGAGAAAGGTCAGAAGCGATATAAGTTGCTCCTTACACAGACGGACAAGGAGACCCTTGTGGCCATCGTCGACCAGAAAAAGCTGCCAGAGGCATACTCCCACCGAATTCGTGAAAATTTCGAATTCTTTGAAAGGAAAATAGGTGAACTTGGTGATGAAGTTGTGCCTCTTTGTATTGGATTGGCCAAACTGATGCTTGTAGACATCGCCTTGGATCGCAATTACGACAATCCACAACTGATATTCGAGAGTATGAATTCAACCGGGCTCGCCCTGAGCCAGGCTGACCTGATCCGCAACTATGTGCTTATGGACCTGGAGTCTGAGCGTCAGGAAAGACTTTACAATGACTATTGGCGTCCCATGGAGCTGGCCTTCGGCCAAGAGACATATAGCAAAGAGTTCGATGCCTTCATGCGCCATTATCTGACCTTCAGGACAGGAGAAATCCCCAAGATAAGCCGGGTCTACGAAGCATTCAAGTTATATGCCCAGAGCGAAAATCACCCTTCGCTCGATTCCTTGCTTGCTGAACTCTATGAGTTCGCCGTTTACTTTTGCGCCATGGCTCTCGGTAAAGAAAAGGAAAAACGTCTTTCCGTCGCCTTCCGCGATCTGCGTGAGCTGAGGGTAGACGTAGCATACCCACTGCTTCTGGAACTCTACAGCGACTACGACAAAGAGCTTCTCTCGCTTGATGACTTCGTCGAAGCCGTACACTACATCGAGAGCTACGTCTTTCGCAGAGTTGTCTGTTCGATACCCACAAACTCGCATAACACAACCTTTGCCACTTTCAGCCGTTTTTTGGATAAGGAACGATATTTGGAGAGCATTCTCGCCTACTTCCAGTGGCTTCCCTCCTACCGCCGCTTTCCTGAAGACAGGGAGTTTAAGCGCGAACTTAGGGTACGCAACCTTTACAACAACCGCACCAGCTATTGGCTCCGCAGGCTTGAAAACTTTAACCGCAAGGAGCTTGTGCCTGTAGACGAGTACACGGTCGAGCATATCCTCCCCCAGAATAGGAACCTGTCACAGGCGTGGCAAAACGCGTTGGGTGATGATTGGAAGAACATTCAGGAGACCTGGTTGCATACACTGGGCAACCTGACGCTCACCGGCTACAACTCCGAATACAGCGACCACTCATTTGCCCAAAAGCGCGACAGGGAGGGAGGATTCGCCCAAAGTCCCCTGCGCCTGAATCAAGGACTGCGTAAATTGGATACTTGGAACGAAGATACGATCAAAGCCCGAGCCAGAAGGCTCGCTGACAAAGCAGCGAGAGTCTGGCAGGCGCCATCGCTAAGTCCCGAAATCCTTGCCAGCTATGAATTCGACGTTATCCCTCGGAGGAAGACATACACCATTAAGGATCACTATCACCTGCGGGGAGGGAGCAGTACGCGGCAACTATTCGAGGAGTTCAGAAAAGAGGTGACTGCAATCGACCCATGCGTCACTGAGGAATTCCTGAAGCTGTACGTAGCCTACAAGGCCGAGACAAACTTCGTTGACGTAGTTCCGCAGGCCTCCGGCATGAGAGTGGTTCTCAATCTCAAATTTCACGAGCTCAATGACACGAAAGGCTTGGCAAAGGATGTGACAAATCTGGGCCGCTGGGGCAACGGCGACGCGGAAATCAGGGTTTCGAGCGTTGACGATCTGTCATACGCTTTGTGGCTCGTTCGCCAAGCCTTTGAAAAACAGATGGAACACGCCGAGGAACAAGAGTGACTCCCCCATCTTCCACCTTACCCCGCCCACAAGCCTTTCGGCGTTGGATGGCCGGGGATGTGCCCGCGCCTTGGGAGGTGCGACGATTACGCAACGTCGTCTATCCTGACAACGATTAGGGGGCTACGAAATCAGCTCGCCCCGCTGCGGCCGCAGCCGTTGCGCGCGCCGGAGGCAATCTGGGCTGACATCCGGGCGCTGGAGCAGGAGGCGGAGGGGTTGTTGGCGGAGATCCGGGACGGGGCGTAGAGATACCGATAATAAAGTCAAAGCGGCAAGATTTGGTCAGGATTTGGTCTACATTTGTTTGAGCTGTTGTGCGCCCGTTGCTAAGTGTACGAACGGCGTTGTTTGAACTGTGATGCTGATGCGAGCGACTGGCGCAGTTGGGCTGTGGTTTGTGCGGGCGCCAGCTGGGACAGCTGGCGATGTTCCAGACGATGCGCCGGAATAGGGGGTGATATTTTGATCGAAGACATCGCGATTCTTGAAAGGAAGTTCATCGCCAAGACGGCGGCCAAGTACCGCAGCCGGGGCTATGAAGTGGAGGAAGATTGCCCGTTGGAGTTCCTGCCCGGCTTCCGCGCCGATCTTGTTGCGCGCAAAGATGGCGATGTGCGGGTGATCGAAGTAAAGACCAGAACGTCTCTGGCGTTGACGCCGAAGTTGAATGAACTGGCTGAGATTCTGTATAGCAAGCCTGGCTGGAGCTATGATCTGCTGCTGGTAGGCGAACCGGAGAAGCTGGATTCGCCCGAGGGCGCGCAGCCTTTTGCGGAGGCGGAGATCCGGCAACGTCTTGGCGAGGCAGAGGCCGTTCTTGAGAAGGGTTCGGGTGCGGCCGCTTATCTGCTGGTCTGGTCGGCTTGCGAGGCCGTGATTCGCAATCTGATCGGGACCGAGGGGATTGCCATCGCGCGCGTCACGACGGCGGCATACGTCCTCGATATGGCGGTCATGCACGGCATCATTGCGCGCGAAGACTACGACTATCTGACCGACATGATGAAGTATCGAAACGCGATTGCCCACGGTTTTGATGTCAGCGGGTTCAGCGACGAGAAGGTAACGGAGTTGATCGGGGTTGTTGTGCGGCTGCTGGATTCGGAGCCTGAACTGGCGTAGCGGCGGCGGAGGTTCGTTGGCATCCTCTTTTTTGACCCGCCTGCTGCGCACTTGTGGACCCTCACAGCTGTACTGTCGGGCATGACCGCCGCCCTGTCTGGGTCCTGTAGGCAAAACAATCGTTGAATGGATAAGCATAGTTTCCGAACTTATCGCATAATCTCCACCGGATCGGGCGATCTGTACAAGTGCGCCTGACCAGGGGGTGATATTTTGATCGAAGACATTGCGATTCTTGAAAGGAAGTTCATCGACAAGAAGGCGGCAGAGTACCGCAGTAGAGGCTATGAGGTAGAGGAAAACTGTGAGCTTGATTTTTTGCCCGGCTACCGCGCTGACCTGGTCGTGCGCAAAGGTGAGGAAGTCCGAGTCATTGAAGTCAAGGCCAGGACTTCGCTGGCAAGGTCGCCCAGAATGGCCGAGGTGGCGGAAACTCTGTATGGAAAGCCCGGCTGGAGCTATGACCTGTTGCTGGTGGGCGAACCGGAGAAACTGGATTCGCCAGAGGGCGCGCGCTCCTTTGCGGCAGAGGAGATACGCCAACGTCTTGCCGAGGCGGAGAAGGCACTGGGGCACGGCCTGGGTGAAGCTGCTTTCTTATTGGTGTGGTCGGCGTTCGAGGCGGCTACACGGGAACTGATCGCGGCAGAGGGGATCTCTATTGAGCGTGTCACCCAGTCGGGTTACGTCCTCGACCAGGCGGTCTATCATGGCGTTATCTCACGCGCGGACTATGACTACCTGGCTGACATGAGAAAATATCGAAACGCGATTGCCCACGGTTTTGATGTCAACGGGTTCAGCGACGAGAAGGTGACGGAGTTGATCGGGGTCGTTGTGCGGCTGCTGGATTCGGAGCCTGAACTGGCATGAAGACGGGCGATAGCCGGCCTATAGTGACAAAGTCCCCGCGCTCTTGAGGTTTCACGGCTCAAATTTTAGTAAGGCGCCCCACCATTCGAGCAAGTTTCATAACGGTTGACCCCCATGCCGCGCGGCGGATTTGGCGGCGGCGGATTTCGCGCGCGGGAGCGGCTATATTAGCGGTAACCTTTAACATGGGGAGAAGTCATTTCCATATTAACGGCAGCCTTTAATATGGCGCGTACTCAGCACACAAAAGAGTGTAATATGCTTTGAAAAAGATGCACGGATGTGCTATGCTAATCTGCTGTGTGCGGCAGAGGAGTAGAGAGGAAGCTTGAGCATCTCTTAATCCCTAGCCCTATCTCTGGGTTAGGCGTGGAGTTTCGATGGCACGAAAAGGATGCGAAACATATGGGCAAGAACAGTTCTCAAACTATGGTAATAGCGTCGACTGAAACCTCCCTTTTCGACGTTGGAAAGAGGACACACATGGGTTTCGCAGACCGTGACGAATCTCGCGTTTCCTTTCTAAACCGCTCGGCGTGGGAATCAGTTGAGACTGCCCGTAAAACGTTGGGAAACTGGTTTTCTGTACTGCCTGAAGGCAAAAAGGAGGATATCCGGAGCAGATTCCGCAGCGATGATCGACAGCATCAGGGTGCGCTGTTGGAGCTGGCGACCCATCAACTCCTTAACTCGATATGTACGGGCGTGCAGGTGGATCCCAGCTTCAATAATTTGACTCCAGATTTCGCAGCGACCTACGAGGGTACTCAGTTTGTGGTTGAATGTACAATGGCGCAAGAGACCGATGATGAGTTCAACGCGACCCGGAGGGTGGAGAGAGTCAAGAAGGCGATTGATTCAGTAGAGACAGGACGATTTCTCTTATCATTGAAACTCCTTTCAGTCGGGGGAAAGCAGCCTCCTACCGGCAAATTATGTGACAGAATCAAAAGTTGGGTGGGTTCTCTTGATGTGGACGAGGAAATATTTAGGCTTAAGCGAGGCTATAGAGCAAGCTCGATGAGGTGGTGCCAAGATGGCTGGGAAATACATTTTGGGGCGTTTCCTGTCGATTCCTGTACAACCAATGGGAGGGTAAAACGGGCCATCGGCATAGAATCCAGCGGGCGTTCTCGACGCTGGGACGATGCAAGGTTTAGGAAGGCACTCACGAAGAAAGCCACAAAATATCGACACCTTGGGCTGCCTTTTCTTGTTGTATTCAGTTCAGCAAATAAGGGCGTAGACGGCCGAAACCTGATCGAAGCTCTCTTGGGGTACACAGTTCTCATACCATACGTTCAGCCTCATGAGACTGAACCCAGCTTTCAGACAAGACACAAGTTCGACGGGTTATTGGGGTCTCCATCGACACCTAGGAATCGTAACTTGTCAGCGATTCTCTTTAAGCCGCGGATAGGTGTTTGGACGCTGTGTGGCCATGACGACCCGTGGCTACTCATTCACCATCCATGGACGGAACACCCGCTACCGCACGGAATGTTTCCTTTCGCTACGGAATGGATTCCCGAGTCGGGAGATTTCGTCAAAGTCGGGCCGACAGTTACTCTAAACGCTGTGTTGGGGCTTGCTGACCCTTGGCCTGGTATGGAACGCTGAGCCGAATCATCTCGGTGAAGGGCGAACATAACTCAGATGCAGTGGCCAAATAACAAGACAGTTGCGAGGATGAATTGAGCTTATGTTCTACTTCTCAACACCTATTCCGCCTACAAGCTACCCTGCACCGAATGGATCGGCGATATGTCTGTGCGTTGGGAGGTGCGGCGACCTTCGAAACTTTGTCAATCCAGACAGCGCTAAGGCGGGCTACGAAGTCAGCTTCACCCGCTATTTCTGCAAATTCTAGATTCTGCGCGCTTTGCAGAAGATCTGGGCCGATGTATGGCCTCTGGAACAGGAGGCCGAAGAGCACTTCGTGCTCTGATCAGAGGTGGCCCCCTGTCTTGCCCCAGAGGCCTCGAGTTTGACCGACAGACGACTGACACGCAGAAGACACAGAGCGACCAAGCAGACAGAATCAAACTGAATGGAGTAGCAGACACCTTATGCGGATCAAGAGCGTTCACTTGACCAACTACAAACGGTTCACCGATCTTCTAATCCAGGGGATTCCTGAGTCGGCTCGACTTGTCGTCATGATCGGGCCAAATGGGTCGGGGAAATCCTCGGTCTTTGACGCATTCTTGCTCAAATCCCAAGGAGGGGGAAGGTATAGTTACGATATTGGCCAGCCACAAGACAATATCTACCACGGTTATTACCTGAAAGATCCTTACTCCTCCACATTTTCCCTGGACACCCGGACAGTGTGGGACTCGATAAAGGTAGAGTTCCACTCTGGTGAACCGGGCCAAGACAAATGGTCTCACCAATTTCGCATAAGAACCCCTTACAGAAATGAAGCAGATTTCAGCTTGACAGCTTTAGAGCGTCCAACACAGGAAATAAGTCAGCTGCAGCGCATTATCGATCCCGATGAATCTGTCTCTGAAAACTACAAATGGTTGGCGTGGCGGACTATAGAAGAAATACACGGGAAATCTTTAAGGGAGCACGGAAAATCCTTAGGGAAAGTGACGATCGAGGAATATCGCGAGAATTTTCTAGGGATCCTCCAGAGAATTATGAGAAAGCTGTTTATAAACCCGCCACTTGAACTTCAGGATTTCGGAGGGGAAGAGGATTACGGTGTCTTTCGTTTTTCGAAGGGAGAAGTGAGAGATTTTCACTATAAGAATCTGTCCGGAGGCGAAAAGGCGGTATTTGACATCCTTCTTGATATCTATGTGAAAAGGTACAGGTTCAAGGACGCCATATACTGTATTGACGAACCAGAGTCTCATGTTGCCTCGGGACTTCACGGTCCCCTTCTAGAAGCTATGCTTGACACTGTCCCTGAACAGTCACAGCTATGGATAGCCACTCATTCTATTGGTTTCGTTCGCAAAGCGTATGACATGATGATGCGCCAGAATGGAGATATCGTTTTCCTGGACTTTTCTGAGCATGATTTTGACCAGGAGGTAACGATCAATCCACGCGTGCCAGATCGTTCTTTTTGGCAGACAACTTATCAAGTCGCTCTAGATGACCTAGCTAATCTGATTGCCCCTGATAACATCGTTCTCTGTGAAGGGGACAAGAACAAGGCTGATAAGGGATTTGACGCAAAGTGCTATAACCTGATATTTGCTGAAGAACATGCTAATACCCTGTTTGTCTCACGTGGCAGTTCCAGTGAGGTTGAAAACAGTGAGGACTTGATAGGGGTGCTTCAGGCGGTGGCTCAAGGTAGTTCTGTGTGGAAGCTCATCGACCGTGACGACATGACCTGTGAGGCACGGGAAGAGAAGATCAATGAGGGTGTTCGGGTGTTAGGCCGCCGAGAACTGGAGAATTATCTTTACGCTCCGGAAGTATTAAAGACATTTCTCACAATGAACAATAAGGAAGGATGTGGAGATGAGATTTTGAAGAAACATGCGACAGAGCTTCTTTCGGGTAGCACAATGGCGAAAGCTGATCTAACAAAGGATAAGACTCGAAACCTGTTCACTTTCATCAAGAAGTCAACGCAACTAAGCAATCTAGGCAACAAATGTGATGAATTCGCCTTTTATCATCTGGCCCCCGCGCTCAGACAGACCCCTGAAGTGTACCAGGAACTCCGTGCTGATGTCTTTCCATAGCCGATGAGTACTATGCAAGAGGAGATCTCTGTTAGACGAGGCTTGAGTTTGGAGAAGGGCACAAGTTGATTATGAGTCTCTTGATCTCAAGGGAATTCCGTGATTAGAGAGTTTTGGACTTACCCTGCCTACAAGACCTCCGGCGTCGAATGGCTCGGTGATGTGCCCGCGCATTGGGAGATTCTCAACCTTCGCAGCGTCTTGACGAGTACGACAGAGAAAAATCGGCCAGACTTGCCCCTGCTTTCGGTAGTCCGCGAAAAAGGTGTGATTTTACGCGATGTAGACAACATGGATGAGAACCACAATTTCATTCCAGAAGATCTGACGAATTACAAGGTGGTCCATAAGGATCAATTTGCTATGAACAAGATGAAGGCATGGCAAGGATCCTATGGCGTTTCTGAATTTGAAGGCATCGTCAGCCCCGCCTATTTCACGTTCGATATTAAAGGAGTAACGGGGGATTATTTTCATAAAGCAATCCGTTCCAAAGCATACGTCCCTTTCTTTGCCCAAGCGTCTGATGGTGTTCGTATTGGACAGTGGGATCTGTCACAGGCCCGGATGAAGGAAATCCCGTTCGCCCTCCCTCCTCTCGACGAGCAGCGCGCCACCGTTTGCTACCTGGACCATGTGGACCGGCGTATCCAGCGCTACATCGAGACCAAGGAGAAGCTGATCAATCTGCTGCAAGAGGCCCGCCAGGCTACGATCCAGCGCGCCGTAACGCGTGGTCTTGACCCCAGCGTTCCTCTCAAGCCCTCCGGCATTGACTGGCTGGGGGGTGTGCCCGCGCATTGGGAAATATCTCGTGTAAAGTCGGAGTTTATCTCCTTGAATCATCGTCGCGTCCCTCTAAATGCTGTCGAGAGAGGAGAAATGAAAGAGCGTCGATACGATTACTATGGGGCGTCTGGGGTAATCGATAAAGTCGACCACTATCTTTTTGACGACGAGCTTTTGCTAATCGCGGAGGATGGAGCAAATCTCGTGCTTAGAAACTTGCCGCTGGCAATTATCGCGCGCGGTAAGTTCTGGGTGAATAATCACGCACACATTCTGAAGCCAAGGCGTGGTAATCTTGAATTTCTGGCGGCTGTGATGGAAGGATTGAATTATGCCCCGTGGATCTCTGGAGCTGCACAACCGAAGCTTACACAGGAAAGGTTGATGAACATTACGATTGCCGTTCCTTCCAGATCTGAGCAGGATGAAATCATGACCAAAATAGAGAGCCAAACGTCAAAGCTAAGTGCCGCCATCGATATCGCCCGCCGGCAGGCCGAATTTATGACCGAATACCGCGCCAGCCTCATCGCGCACGTGGTCACCGGCAAGCTGGACGTACGCGCCGCGGCCGAGCAACTGCAGCAAGAAGCTCGTGAATTGTCGGTCAGTTAACGACGAAGTTGCAGGTCCATATACTTGCGCAATCCAATTCCATCACTTCATCGACCTCAAGATTGTTATGTTCGAACCGGGCGGCGGACCGTCAGACGAGCGAACCGGCCAAACAGAGGGTGTGCCCAAGATGACTGCGGGCCGGGCCGCGCTGGTCGGCCTGATGGACCGCTATACACGCGCGCTGCTGGACCCGTTCGTGACCCTGCTGGAGGTGCACAAGCTGCTGTATTTCATGCAGGCGTCCGGCGAGCCGCTGGGGCTCAGGTACCGGAAGGCGGCCTAAGAAGCTGTTTGAAAAGGGTCAATTGGGTGCCAGGCGACGTACCATGAGACGAATCATAGCGATATGGATAAAGGCGACACTGCTTTCGGGCAGTCGTTCATAGTCTTTGCAGAGGCGACGATTGAGGCCAAGCCAAGCGAAGGTGCGCTCCACCACCCAACGCCGGGGCAATACGGAGAAACCCTTTTGCTCTTGCGGGCGGAGGACAGGTTGGAGGCGAAAGCGAAAACGCTGCGCAACCCATCTCTGCAAAGAGCCGCGATAGGCGCCGTCAACCCAGATGAGACGCAGTTTCCGGCCGAAACCGCAGCCTCGTCTGAGCAGTTGCCGTGCCCCATCGCGGTCAGGCAGGTCGGCAGCAGTGACCAGGACGGCCAATGTGAGTCCCAGCGTATCGACGAGAAGATGCTGTTTCCGTCCTGTGATGCGTTTGCCGCCATCGCAGCCTCGCACACCTGCCGGTGTATGGCCGGTCTTGACTGTCTGACTATCGATACTGCCAGCCGTTGGATGCTTGTGTCACCCGCTTCGATGACGAACCCGCACTCTGAGCGTGTCGTGCAACCTGCGCCAGGCGCCATCGTCCCGCCACTGCCTGAAGCAGGTGTAAACGCTCTGCCACGGCGGAAAGTCACTCGGCAGCATCCGCCACTGGATGCCACCCACAGTCAGGTAGAGAACGGCATCAACCACCAGAACGCGAAGCTTGTTGCTAGTCCGGCGAGGTAAGCCTTTCTACCCAGAAGACATGGATCGGTGGGGTCGCAGATGTTGACACCCGAACAAGCAATACCTCTCACTGCCTCCGGCGAGTCCGAGACGCTGGAGTTCAAGAGCACTACAGGCGCGCGCCGGGAGGCGGCCATGACGGTGTGCGCCTTCCTGAACCAGGACGGCGGGCAGGTGTTGTTCGGCGTAACACCGGTCGGGGCGGTGGTGGGGCAGCAGGTCGGCGAGCACACCATCGAGGAGTTGAGCGCCGAGCTGCAGCGCATCGAGCCTCCGGCGTTCCCGACAGTGGAAAGGGTCCCCGTGGACGGCGGCCGGGAGGTCATCATAGTGACCGCTGCCCAGGGCGCGTCGAGACCGTATACCTATCGAGGCAGCGCCTACCGGCGGGTCGGGAACACCACTCTGGCAATGTCCGCCGACGAGTACAACCGGATGCTCTTCGAGCGGATGCATAGCGAACAGCGCTGGGAGAACCAGCCCGCCGGGTGGTCAGTCGACGATCTCGACGCGGCCGAGATTCGACGGACGGTCGCGGAGGCGGTCCGGCGCGGGCGACTTGAGGAGCCTGCGGGTGGAGACCCTTCCGACCTGCTGCGGGGACTCGGCCTGCTGCGTGACGGGGTGCTCCTTCGGGCGGCGGCGGTGCTGTTCGGCAGTTCGGAGCGGCTGGAGTTCGAGATGCCGCAGTGCCTGCTGCGCGTCGCCCGCTTCCGCGGGGCCGACCGGATGGCGTTCCTGGACAATCGTCAGTTCAGCGGCAACGCGTTCACGCTCCTCGCGAGCGCAGAGCGGTTCCTGCGCGACACACTGCCCATCGCCGGGCGGTTCGAGCAGGACCGCTTCGAGCGGATCGATGAGCCGCTGTATCCGCCCCTGGCCACGCGCGAGGCGCTGGCGAACGCCCTGTGCCACCGCGACTACTCCATCGGCGGCGGCTCGGTTGGCATAGCGATCTACGACGACCGGCTGGAAATAAGTTCCTCCGGCTCCCTGCACTTCGGCCTGACGCCAGAGAAGCTGTTCGAGCCGCATGAGTCGAGGCCGTGGAACCCGTTGATCGCCCGCACCTTCTACCGGCGCGGGATTATTGAGGAGTGGGGTAGCGGAACACTGAAGATGGCAGACTTGGCGAGCAGGGCCGGGCTCCCGGTCCCGGAGATCGACGATGACGGCGGGGCTGTCACTGTGCGGTTCCGGCGCGGTCAGTTCGTTCCGCTGCCAACCCCTGGCGGCATAAGCGAGGCTGAAGCGCGGCGGGAGATGATACTCGCGCTGCTGGACAGAACGCGGGATGGTTTGACGCGCCGTGAGCTTCACGCGCGTTTGGGTCCTGGAGTGACCGAACGGCAGGTGCGAAGGGCGCTTAAGGAGTTGAGGGACAGAGGGTTGATAATCTCCACAAATCGCGGGCCGTTGACGCGCTGGAAGCAGCGGGCGCGATAGGGGCGCGATGGGAGTCAGATAGGAGTCCGATAGGGGCGCGATGGGAGGCCTATAGGAGCGCAGATGGGGGCGAAACAGGGTCCACAGCCATGACTGAGCTGAAGATCACTGAGGCCATCACCGTCCAGTTTCCGATGGTACAGTTCCGGGCGCGGAGTGGAAGGTCTCGTCTGCAGGATAGTGAAGGGCGCCCACAAGGGGCGCCCCACAGGCGGCTGCGCTGGGTATCAGCCGCCGGGCGGCGGTCCGCCGGCTCGCAGATGCGCCAGTTCCTTTACAGATTTTGCCCGTTATGCTAGGATTTGTTTCCGTAGGGGTTACCCCTAGTTAACCCTTATGTCTTAATCTCGCCTGCCGGCCGCCAGCCGGTGCCCAAGGCCCGCCAACCGGCGGGCTTTGCGGTTTTTTGGGGTTTGATCTCTTTTTGCGATCTGTTACCATGGGCGGTGAGATTAAGACATCGCCCTGGCAGGCGACGATAGACTAGGAAAGCCCCGTGCTATATCTTCGCATCCCTACATCTTCGGACCTTACCTGCCTGCCGCGGCCGACCAGCTGTGGAGGCAGAGATGACCTACCGTTACCGCCAGGTAATTGAAGAGGGCGGCGGCCTGACCTATCTTCGCCACGAGTTTGGCCTGTCCCCGTCGGAACTGTTCGTACTGGACAACCTGATCAAGCACGACCACCCCCGGCATGGTTGTTTCCCCAAGCAGGAGACGATCGCGCACGAGACCGGTCTGCCTCTGCGCACTGTCAAAGCGGCGCTGAAAAGGCTGGCGGACAAAGACCTGATTGAGAGGGAAAAGCTGCCTTACACGGACTCCAGAGGCCGGAAACGACCGGGGAAGATACACCACTACCGCTTTGCCGACGATGTTTCCTATGCGTGCATTCTGGCGTGGGAGCGGTTCAAAAGCGAACGTGAGGAAACGCTTACCGAAGCCATGACCGAGGAGATTGAAACCGGGCCCGATCGGTGCAGAAATGGCACCAATCGGGCAGATGAACCGGTCCTTGCCGCGCCTGATCGGTGCAGAAACGGCACCAATCGGGAAAGTGAAGAGATCCCTGCCGTGCCCGATAGGTGCAAGAACGGCACCCATATTGGTGCAAAAGCGGCACCTGTAGGCAGGTGCAGGAATGGCACCCGGACAGGTGCAGAAACGGCACCTGAGAAGTTAGAAGTAGAAGTAGCAAGTAAGAATGGGAAGAGAGATTCGCGATCCGCGGCGGCTGGCGCCGCTGTGGAGAGACTGTCTGCGGATGTTGTTGGGTCAGGGATTGGAGGCGCGGCGCCGGCGCAAAAGGGGGAGCCGGTACCGGAAGGGAAGCGCTGCGCATGCGGGGCAGAGATACCGCCGGAGAAGGCGGATTCGCGTGACGAGTGCCGCGATTGTTACACTGCGCGGGTGCGGCGTGAGGAGAAGGAGCGCATGGCGGAAGAGGATGAGCAGAGACGGGTCGGGTTCCTGGAAGGACGGGCCCGGGGCCGCCCGCAACGCGGTCCGTTCAGCAGCGGCAAGAGGACCGGCCCGCCGCCGGCCGGGGACGCAGGTGGTGAGCCGTTGTCAGGCGGCGAGGGAGATGCATCAGGAGGCGGCGGAGAGTGCGCGGGTTTGCGTAGAGAGTGACTGGGCCCGCATACGGGGAAGGGCGCCCACAAGGGGCGCCCCTACAAGACAGACAACCTGATCGCGCACGTGGTCACCGGCAAGCTGGATGTGCGCGCCGCGGCAGCGTCATTGTCCCCAGAACTCGCAGAACAGGAACCTGTGGGCAGATCGCCCGTGTCATAGCTGGCTTTCGCCGCACCGTCACAATCTTGCGCGGCAGCGCCAACCTTGACATCAGGTCCCCATGCAACTACAGTGTTGTAACTACGGAGGCGTATTATCAGCGCCCGCAAAGCGACCAGTCACGAGAGGAGGATGTATGAAAAAGGAGAGCAGTGAGCTGACCGGGAAGCAACGCGCCGAGTTGCAGGCTTTGGAAGAACTGACCGATGATCAGATTGACACCTCCGACATACCCGAAGTTCTTGACTGGACTGGTGCGCGCCGCGGTGTTTTCTACCGTCCCGTGAAGCAGCAGATCACGTTGCGTATCGACGCGGACGTCATCGCATGGTTCAGAGCGAGGGCCCAAGGCGGCCGCGGCTACCAGACTGACATCAACAGCGCCTTGCGCCGGCACGTTGCGCGCTGTGAAAGGGAGATGACCAGATGACTGACTGGGCATTGTGCAAGGCTGTCGAACGGAACCCGGGTAAACTCGGGGGGGTCTGGGTGTTTCAAGGCACGCGTGTGCCTGTGTCCGCCCTGTTTGAGAATCTTCGTGACGGCGCCACCGTTGAGCAGTTTCTGGCGTGGTTTCCCGGTGTTGAGAAGTGGATGGTCGAAGCTGCACTGGAGCACGAAGTGAAAGCCTTGACAGCGTCATCTCATCCATGAAGATTCTATTTGATCAGGGGACGCCGGGCCCCCTGCGCCGGTATCTGGTCGGGCATTCGGTGGATACCGCCTATGAACGAGGATGGTCTGACTTGCGCAACGGCGACCTGCTGGCAAGAGCCGAGATGGATGGGTACGAACTACTGATCACTACAGATCAAAACATGCGGTACCAGCAGAATCTTTCCGTAAGCCGTTTGGGGATTCTCGTTCTGCTTTCGACTTCGTGGCCGCGTATCCAACTGCGAATTGGGGATGTTCAGGCCGTTGTCGATGGGATGCAGCCCGGGGACTATAGGGAAGTTCCCATCTAGCGCTTTGTTCAGGCTTTGCAGCCTGAATTCGGGAACCTCATTTTTATCTTTCAAATCGAGCTCGACGCCAACCATGACCACCGACACCTCTGAGAGCGGCCTTGAAAGTCTCATCTGCACGGCGCTGACGGGGCAGCCGTGCGACGCGGCGGGCGCGGGCAAGGTGGGCGAGCGGCCGGCCGCTTACGGCGCGGGCTGGCTTTGCGGGGATGGGCAGGAGTATGACCGGGAACACTGTGTCGACCTGGCGCAGCTGTCTGCTTTTCTTTATGCTACGCAGCCCGATACGGCCGGTCTGCTGGGCCTGGAGGAGGACGGCCCGACGCGGCGCAAGTTCCTGGCGCGGCTGCAGGGGGAGGTCACGAGGCGGGGGACGGTGGAGCTGCTGCGCAAGGGGCTCCGGCACGGGCCGCACCGCATCGACCTGTTCTACGGCACGCCGTCGCCGGGCAACAGGACGGCGGCGCGGCTTTACAGCCAGAACCGCTTTTCGGTTACCCGCCAGCTGCGCTACAGCAACGACAACAGCCAGCTGGCGCTGGACCTCTGCCTTTTCGTCAACGGCCTGCCGGTGGCGACCTTCGAGCTGAAGAACAGCCTGACGAAGCAGACGGTGGATGACGCGGTCGAGCAGTACAAGCGCGACCGCAACCCGAGGGAGCGGCTTTTCGAGCTGGGGCGCTGCCTGGCGCATTTTGCGGTGGACGACCACGAGGTGCGGTTCTGCACCAGGCTGGCGGGCAAGGCGTCGTGGTTTCTGCCTTTCAATAAGGGGTGGAACGACGGCGCGGGCAATCCACCCAACCCCAACGGGCTGAAGACCGACTACCTGTGGAAGCAGGTCCTCACGCGCGAGAGCCTCACGAACATTTTGGAGAACTATGCCCAGGTCGTCACCTCGAAGGAGGAGAAGACGGGGCGCACGCGGCGCGAGCAGCTATGGCCGCGTTACCACCAGCTGGACGTGGTGCGCAAGCTGCTGGCGGACGCGTCTGAGAACGGGATTGGCGCGAGGTATCTGATCCAGCACTCGGCCGGCAGCGGAAAGTCGAACTCGATCGCGTGGCTGGCGCACCAGCTGATCGGCCTCGAACGGGAGGGCGCGGTCCTCTTCGATTCGGTGGTCGTCGTCACCGACCGCACAGTTCTCGACAAGCAGATCAAGGACACGATCAAACAGTTCGCGCAGGTGGGCGCGGTCGTCGGCCACGCGCAGAGCTCCGGCCATCTGCGCACGCTGCTGCAGGAGGGCAAGCGCATCGTCATCTCCACGGTGCAGAAGTTCCCCTTCATCCTGGACGCGATCGGCAACGAGCACCGCGGTAGCAGGTTCGCGATCATCATCGACGAGGCGCACTCGAGCCAGGGCGGCCGCAATGCGGCGTCGATGGCGATGGCGCTGGGCGAGACGCAGACGGAAGCGGAGGAAGAGACGACGGAGGACAAGATCAACCGGCTGATGGAATCGAAGAAGATGCTGCGCAACGCCAGCTACTTCGCGTTCACGGCCACGCCGAAGAACAAGACGCTGGAGATCTTCGGCAGGCCCGTGCCCGAAGGGGGCGCAACCAGGCATGTGTCGTTCCATGCGTATACGATGAAGCAGGCGATCCAGGAGCGTTTCATCATCGACGTGCTGGCGCACTATACGCCTGTGAGCAGCTACTACCGGCTGGTCAAGACGGTGGCGGGGGACCCGGAGTTCGACGTCCAGCGGGCGGGCAAGAAGCTGCGCCGCTACGTCGAGGACAACGAGCACGCGATCCGGCTGAAGGCGGAGATCATGGTGGACCATTTTCATGAGCAGGTGGCGGGTCTGCAGAAGATCGGCGGCCAGGCGCGGGCGATGGTGGTCACAAGCAGCGTGCAGCGCGCGATCAGCTACTTTTTCGCGATCCAGACGTACCTCGAGGCACGCAAGAGCCCGTACCGGGCGATCGTCGCCTTTTCCGGCGAGCATGAGCATATGGGTGTGAAGGTCACGGAGGGATCACTCAACGGCTTTTCCGCCAACTGGATCGCGGCGCGGATCCAGGAGGAGCCCTACCGTTTCCTGGTGTGCGCGGACAAGTTCCAGACCGGTTATGACGAACCGCTGTTGCACACGATGTACGTGGACAAGCCGCTGGCGGGCGTGAAGGCGGTGCAGACGCTGTCGCGGCTCAACCGGTCGCACCCCAAGAAGCACGACGCTTTCGTGCTGGATTTCGCCAACGACGCGGACACGATCGAGGCCGCGTTCAGCGACTACTACCGGACCACGGTGCTGGCGGAGGAGACCGACCCGGACAAGCTGCATGATCTCAAGGCGGCGCTGGACGGCTACCAGGTCTACGGCCCGGAGCAGGTGGATGAGCTGGTGGAGCGTTACCTGGCGGGCGCGGACCGCGACCGGCTCGATCCGATCCTGGACGCGTGTGTGGCGGTCTACCGGGAGGAGCTGGACGAGGACGGGCAGGTCGATTTCAAGGGGAAGGGCAAGGCGTTTCTGCGCACCTACGCCTTCCTGGCGGCGATCCTGTCCTATACGGACGCGGAGTGGGAGAAGCTGTCCATATTCCTCACATTTCTGGTTCCCAAGCTGCCGGCGCCGGTTGAGGACGACCTGGCCAAGGGGATTCTGGCGGCGATCGACATGGACAGTTACCGGGTGGAGAAGCAGGCGGTGCGGGCGATCCAGCTGGCGGACGAGGACGCGGAGATCGGGCCTGTGCCGACCGACGGCGGCGGATACAGGCCGGAGGCGGAGATGGAGCGGCTGTCCCACATTCTGAGGGAGTTCAACGACCGTTTCGGCAACATCGAGTGGCAGGACCAGGACAAGATCGAGAAAATCATCACCGAGGAGCTGCCGGCAATGGTTGCCGAGGACCGGGCGTATCAGAACGCGAAGGCCAACTCCGACAGGCAGAACGCGCGCATCGAGCATGACAGGGCGCTGGAGCGGGCGATGACGGGGCTGCTCGCGGACCATACGGAGCTGTTCAAGCAGTTCAGCGACAACGGGTCGTTCCGGCGCTGGCTGCTGGAGAGTTCGTTCAAGGCCACGTATGACCGGATTGCGGGGGCGGGTGGTTAATGGCCGATCGGCCTGTCCTCCCCTGTGCGGCCTTTTTTTCTTTGTCGCACACTCCCGCAAGTGGTAGAGCGCTCCATGTACCGAAGCATACCTTGAAGGGGGATGCATGAGGGACGCAGAGACTACGGCGCCCGCCCAGGGCAGGGAAACCGCCATGCCCCCACGCCGGCCTCGCGAAGAGACCGCCCGCCTGGGCGACGAGATATACGGGCGGGACATCCGTCCGCAGGTCGAGGCGGACCACCGCGGGGAATATGTTGCCATCGACGTCGACAGCGGGAGTTGGGCCATCTCCGACGACCTGCGAGCGGCAGCGAAGCGTCTGCGGACGCAGCGCCCCGGCGCGATTGACGTCTGGCTGCTCCGGGTTGGATACCGGGCCCTGCATCACTTTGGGGGCCATCCTATTCGGAGCGCCGAGTGGTAGAGGGCGTGGCGGTCGGTTGGATGGGGCGCGAGTGTGTGCGCAGGATGGATGGAATAGCTTGGGTATTGACTGACATCATCACGTTTGCAGGCGGCGGTGATTTCAAAAGGAATCACCGTTGAACTTGAATTGATCAGAAGCGGCGCTCGACAGCCATTTCTGATAGGGAAAAAGGCGGCCGCCAAGGCCGCCTTTTCGCGCCATACGAGACATACGTACTATCTAGCGTTCACAGGCGATGCCGTCCCGGTCGCGGTCGAATTTCGGTTGGTAGCAAGCATGGTCTCTTCCCATATTGCTCATGCCCATGGCGTGGGCCTCCGTACAGTTTCTCGGGCAGGACTGCCCCGACGGCGGCGGCGTATTCGTTGCCGGCGGCGGCGCTGAGCCCGGGTCGGTGAACTGCATCTGCGTGTTGGGGCAGGAGTCCAGCATCCGTTGCGCGACGGCGGCCTCGGCCCGGTCCATGGAGAGGTTATACTTGCGCTTGACCTGCACGACCCGGGCCACGTACCAGCATTTGTTCAGGGCGGGCAGCCATTGGGCCAGGTCCTTGTCGACCTTCTGGTGCCTGTTCACGCTGGGGCTGGCCAGGGTGAGGTTGAGCAGGTCGTTGGCGAAGGCGCGTCGGGTGTTGCTGCTGGCGGCGCAGAGACCGCTGTCGTGGGCTTCGCTGCGGGCGACGATGTGTTCGATGTCCGTTTCCCTGATGCTGGAGAAGTAGGTGCCGGTGTAGGGGCCGTAGATGCGGCCGCCCTGCTGGTTGACGATACGCGGCTCGACGCTCTGGGAGTAGGGGTAGAGGTCCGAGTCGTAGTGCGAGCAGCGGTTTTCGGGCTCGATGCGGACGCCCAGGCCGCCGGAGGGCGGGACGGGTGTAGCCGTGGGCTGTACGGGCGTGCGCGTGGGCATGGGCGTGCGCGTCGGTGTGGGCGAGGGCGGGATGGTTGGCGTGGCCCGCACCGTTGGGATTGCATTCACGTCGACGTTTATGATCAGGTACGGCGCGTAGATCCAGCCGCGCTGCCCGTCCACGCAGCAGAACTCCAACCAGGTGCCTGAGGGGTTGCGGCCGCGGACGTTGTACTGCTCGCCCCTGGGGATGGTATCGATGACCGGGTATTCGGGTCCGGGCCCCTTTCTGACGTTGATCCAGTCGGTGTTGACGGTGAAAAAGGGCGTGGGCACCGGCGTGGCGGTCGGCGTCTGCGTGTTCGTAGGCGCCCGGGTTGGTCTGGGTGTGCGCGTGGGGCTGGGTGTGCTGGTCGGCGCGGGCGTGTTGGTCGGCCTCGGCGTGCGCGTGAGGCTGGGCGTTGCGGTCGGCCCGGGCGTATTGGTCGGCGCAGGGGTGTGCGTGGGCCCGGTCGTGGCGGTTGGCCCGGCCGGCGTGTTCGTCGGTCTAGGCGTGCTGGTCGGCCGGGGCGTGTGCGTTGCCGTCGGCGCGGGTGTGGGCGTTCGGGTCGGCTCCGGAGCCTGGGCGGCCTGCGAGCCGGGCGCGGGCCGGGCCGCGTTCGCCTCCTCGAGCCGTTGCACGCGCGCCGTCAGCTCGTCGACCTGCGTCGACAGGGTTTGCACCTGGAGGAAGACCCCGATGAGAAGGATGAGTACGGCGGCGAACGCGGCAAAGAGGAAAAGACGGAAGACGAAACGGAAAAATCTCTTCATTGAGAACCTGCCGAATGGTGGTCTTGGGAACGGTTAGCCAAAATGCTCAGCGAGCGTCAAAAGCCTCTTAATAAAACGTAAGTGTGTTCGATGAACTGAGAAGTTCCTCCCTGTTCTCCTCAATCTTATCTCTCAGCAACTGGGTAACATCCCTCAAAAAAGGTGCCTTATAAACTGTGATTTCTCTTTCGTCGTGCTCCATAGAGTATCTGTTGCTGGTAAAAGGAGTAGGCATCCTGCCTAGCATTTGGAGGTTCAGGCGAAGTCCTTCGAGTGACTTCTTTGTCTCGTCCTCCAGCTGATCGAATATGGCGGCCAGGTTGTGCGTGTGCGGAATGGACTCGTCGGGGTGGTCCAGTGCCCAGAGCGACTTCATCGCGATCTCGACGGCATAACTGCTTAAGACCGCCTGCACATTGAGCAGCGTGACCTCTTCACCCTTACCGCGTGTTTCCAAGGCGTCGATCTTTTCCTGCAGGTGATCCAGAAGCTCGCAATAGACTTCTATCTCGTCGATTGCGTTGCCGGAACTCCAATAATTATGCCCATAAGAGAATCTATTCAGGGTAATTTCCATCGTCAATCCCATCCTCTCTTTCGTCTACCCAAGATGCTCCGCCAGCGCCTCTTCCACCCAGGCCCGGCACAGCTCGGACATGGTGACGTCCTGCTCAGCCGCCAGCTGCCCGATGAGGCGGCGGAGCTTCTCCTCTTCTGGTACGGACGGCCCCGGCGACGGCGGGTATCGAGCAGGCCCACGGCGGTGCATCATCCTTCAGTCAAGCCTTTTCGACAGTGCACCTGGGCGCGGAAGGAGCCGCATTCTGCGATAGTGGTTTGTGGGGGAGGGGGAGTTCCGGGGTAGTGTACCCGCGGGGCGGTTGTTGTGCCAGTTCGGGGCGTTGCTTGAACTGTTGTTCACCCGTTGCTAAATGTCTGCAGGATGGAGTCAGCAACGGGTGAATTGTGGGATTCGGGCGCCTCGCATCCTCCCACCTACTTCGCGGCAGCCCGGCCAAGTCGGCGAATCATGGTTTTCCTTATCGTTTGGGATTGTTTTCACAAGCGATTTTATCGTTATCTCCGTCCAGCCGGTGTGGGTCCCTGTCCGGTCCGCCAGCGGCAATGTAAAACGCCTGCGCTTCTTGCTGGGTGCTGAAATCATCACAATCGCAATCCGGCCCGTGTGGATTGTGTGGGTTACATCCGATGGGTGTAGGTGTGGGAATGTAGGTGCGTGTAGGGGTAGGAGAGCTGGTTGGAGGTATGGGCGTGTCGGTGGGTGTAGGGCAGACAGGGATGTTATCCGCGACCGGAAGCGTAATCACGTCGACGCTTACGTCCACGAGAGGCGAGTAGATCCAGCCGCGTTGCCCTTTCACGCAGCAGAACTCCAGCCAGGTGCCGGAGGGGTTGCGGGCGTCGGTATTGAACCGTTCTCCCTGGCCCACCGTGGTTATTACGGAGCAGAAAGGCCCTGGCCCTTCTCTCACATTGGCCCTTTCAACTGCGACGACAAAGTACGGAGTTAGAATCGGAGATGAAGTTGGCGTCGTCGTCGAAGTCGGAGCTGGTGTCGAAGTCGGTGTTGCGGTCCCCGTTTCCAGTACCGAGACGCGTGTTTTCAGCGCCGCCACATCCGTTGCGAGGCGCTTCACTTCTGTGGTTATTGCGTTGTTTTGCGGTGGGGGTTGGCTGCCCGAGGTTTGCTCAGTCTGCTCCTGCCACAGGGACAAAGTGAAGGCCGTTTGCAAAACAAGCACTATGGCAAGAATGGCAGTTAAGGCTTTCACGCTGTGGTGCCCCCTTGGTGGTCACAGACGCACGGGTGCCACCACAGCAATCCTATGAATCTATCGATCCAACAAGGGGGCGCAACGCCCCCGGCGGCTGTGGTTACCGACGAATCGGTAGATTCAGATTGCTGTGGTGACCCCATCCTACTACAGAATCGGGGCAGGAAACAATAGGACCCGGCAAGGGGTAGATACTCTGATGGAGGATGAGGGCACTCTGAGCGTGCGGCGTTGTCAGAATTGCCTTTGCGGGAATTCCTTGAGGGGCACAACGGATTGGGATACCCTGGGCGCCTGCAGGAGGATGAGAGCAATTCTCAGGCACTTTGGGGGTATTGCCGGCGAAAGTCCGAGGCGCTGCAGGACGTTTTCTAAGCGGTTTTGGCGGCTGCCTTGGCCTGGATGCAGTGTGCCTTGGGGGCCCGGGAACCACAGAATACCGAGACATCGATCAGGGGCTCTTTCGAAGGCTGTACAGGGTCACCGAAGACGCAGAAACGGGTGCTAAACCTTTCAATCAGCCGCGGCCCGGCTAATTCGGCGAATCACGGCTTTCCCTTTCGTTAGGGAAGGCTTTCACACGCGAGGCCGTCTTTATCTCCGTCCAGCCGGTGTGGGTCGCTGTCCGGTCCGCCAGCAGCAATGAGACACGCCTGCGTTTCTGGGTGGGTGCTGAAATTCCCACAATCGCAGTCCGGCCGGTGTGAATTGTGTGGGTCATACCCATAGGGTGGTGTCGAGGATGAGGTGTGTGCAAACCCGGGAAGCGGCGGCCAGCTTGTCAAAGTCATGTGACGCCTTCCATGACGCTTGGCACTGTACTGCGTGACCTTCCAGACGATAGTCTTTTTATTCTACGCCCTTCCTACGCTTTTTGTACTCTGAATGTAACCACCAGACCTGAACAGGAGCGGGGATGAAGAGCTGGTCGAGAAGAGCAGTGGCCACACGAGAGATTCCCAGGAGATGAGAGTCATGCAACGATCTGTATCTGGTTCCATCACTGGCTGGGGGGCGTATACGCCTGAACGAGTCGTTACCAATCACGAACTGTCCCGGTACGTGGACGCAAGCCACGAATGGATTGTTCAGCGATCCGGCATTCATCAGCGGCACGTCGCTGCTGAAGACGAGACGCTCTGCTCCCTGGCTCTCCACGCCAGCCGCGCCGCGCTGGAAAAGGCCGATCTGCCAGTCGCCGAACTGGATCTGATCCTCGTCGCCACCACCGTCCCGGACGACGAGATATCACCGCTCTCCTGTGCGTTGCAGGCCGCTCTCGGGGGCAAGAATACGCCGGGCTTTGTGTTTACGATAGGCTGCGCGGGCTGGGTGTACGCGCTCAACACCGCCTATCAGTTCATCCAAAGCGGCGCCTATCGCAATATTCTCGTCGTGGGGGTGGATATGCCGACCCGCTTTATCGACTGGCGCGACCGCACGAAGAACGACCCTGCGCAGTGTGTGCTCTTTGGCGATGGAGCCGGGGCCGTGGTCATCCAGGCAACGGACCAGCCATGCGGGCTGTTGGGTTTCACTCTTGGCGCCGACGGCAGCCGTGCCCAGTATTTTCGGTGGGGGACAAACGGGCAGTGCGAAATGAACGGACCGGGGGTATTCAGGTTCGCGACCCGGACATTCGGCCCAGCCTGCTACGAAGCACTGACCCAGGCCGATCTGACCCTGGACGACATCGATTGGATCATTCCCCACCAGGCCAATCTGCGTATTATTCAGAGCGCAGCCAGACGGATGGGCGTCCCGCTCAGCAAGTTTGTCGTCGACATTGCGGACCACGCCAATACGTGTACCGCATCGATCCCCATCGCCCTGAGCAACAGGCTGGACAGCGGCGCAATCCAGCCCACGGACCGGGTCCTGTTCGTGGGCTTTGGCGCCGGGCTGGCGTGGGCGGCCGCGGCCGTGCAGCTGCAGCCCTTGCACTGGCTGGACCAGCTTATGGTTGACAACTGGTCGCGTTTGCAGAGGGAGGGAGCAGACCCCGGCCCACCTGTGAAGGTCATCTGACCTTTCCGGCGCAGACTGGCGCTACATGAAGTTCAGCATGACTGGCATACATATCAATATCAGCGCGATCCTTGAAGCGGTGCGGCGACAGTGCCGGAGCATGATACCCACACTCCAAGAAGGGAACCATCATGACTGACATCAACACGGCCTCCGACCAGTTTGTCATCACGAGTACGGCCAGCGCCGGCCCTTCGCATACACAGATGGTGGATGCGATATCAGACCTCGTCAATGGCTGTCCGGACTGTGTCGTCCCTCTTGACGAGGAATATATTTCGGCGACATTTCCCAACTGGGTCATCGCGGTCTCTTTGCCAAGTCATTCTCTGCCGAGCCACGGGTCCCTTGCGAGCATGGGGGCATCTGCGCCGCCGCCCAAATATCTTCTGCACAAGACGGAGCCGGAGCTGTCACCGTTGCTGGGGTGCGTGTGCATGAATCCGGTGTCGAACCAGGTGGTGGAGATGCGTTCGATGGTGGTGAAGCCGGCGGGCCGACGCATGGGCATCGCGCTGAAGATGAGGCGGGATCTGGAGCGCAGGACGCGAGAGCAGAATTTCAGCGAGGTTGTCTTCCGCAGGGTGCTGAGAAGAAAACCGGAGGTGACGAGGCACTACCATGCCATCCTGTCAGAGGAGGGAACCTGGTCCAGCTATAAGCGGGTGGATGTTTGCGACTGGGCGTATGCACACAGATTCAAGACGCCGATCGCGTGCGCGTGGGAGCCGGGAAAGTGGATCTTTCCTTTCGGTTCGACCCCTTCATTTGGTCCGCCTGCTCCGGTCTTTGAACTGCAGTAGCCAGTGGTCAGTAGTTAGTTTTTAGTGAACTGCCGGGTAGGCGGGGAACGGCTTTTTGATCCGCGGAGGGCGCGGAGGGACGCGGAGAACGGTTTTTTGTCCGCGAAGTCACGCGAAGGGGCGCGAAGAACACCTTTTTGTCCACGGAGGGACACGGAGAACACCATAGGCGTATTGGGTTTTTTGTGCGCAGCTGCGCAACGGTTTGCGGACTGGCCGCAGTTTGTTTGTGCAAGTCTCTAGTCAGGCAGAGGTCAACGGGGCCTGACCAATTAAGGGGATCCATTTTGAAGCAAGAAATGCATGCTGCGCTGCTGCGCGTGCTGGTCCTGTCCGCTATCCTGGCGGCCTTTCTTCCTCCCGTCCATACACGGGGTGTAGCGCATGCGCAGGAGACGGCACCGGCCGCGCCGACGCTCGCGTCCTCGCCCACGCTGCGGCTGATGGAACCGGCCGCGAACACCGGCCCGCTGTTAGCCACCTCCTGTTGGGCCTGGGGCTCGGGCTGCTGGCCCGTCAGTGTCGGCTTTGAAGCAGGAGATGAAGCAGGAGACGCTTGCGGCGTTGGCGATGTTTGCGGCGCCCATTCGTCCTCGACGCCGTTGGCATCCCGCGCAAGCATCTGGTAGTAGTCGGTCGTCCCGGCCGTAAAGTTCGCGTGCGTAAACGAGGTGCTTGTCAGGGCGTCGCCAAGAGGCTGCCAGTCTCCGCGGCCCTCCCATCACGCCCACAGCTCGTAGCTGGCCGCGTTCGTCACCGCTGCCCAACTAAGCGTGATCTCTCCGACGCCCGCGGTCGCGGTCAGCGCCGGCGCCGCCAGCGTCCCGGCCATCAGTTGCCGATGCCGATGCACCAAGTTGCCTGCGACCTCATCTAAGGCCGCCCGCGGAAGCGCTTCCTCCCACGCCGACATTTCGGCAAAGATTTTTTCTGCCGCGCGCACAGAGTTCGCCTGCGCCTCTTCCCGTACCGTTTTTCTCCTCCCAGCTTCTTCTCATTTCCCACTCGAAGTTTACTTCCTTTCGTCCTGGCAAAAGTTCGGGGGCGGGCCCCGGCCGGCCGGTCGGGGACAGGCCCATGCAGGGGTATCCATGGCGACTGCATTTGTGACTTTTGTCACGAACGGGGCCCTTATTTCCGCCAAAATTATGTGACGCTTTCCGTTTCAATCTCTCCTATGGTGCTCCATTTACCTTGTGACTACTCTGGGCAGCCACAGCCCTGTGCTTGATGCTCACCTTGTTACCGCCGCTGTCTGTGGTGGTGCCGCCAGACATCCGCCGGATTGAGTTCTTCTTGATGGCGATGCCATCGGTATCCAGATCGTATTTCCTTGATCAGCGAAGTCACGCGAAGGGCCAGGAGGAGGAGGAATTACCAGGGCACCCACAAGGGGTGCCCCTACGGTAGGGGCAGCTGGTTGAAATGTCCCTAGTGGACTGCCGGGTGCGGGGGGAACGAACGGCGGTTTGTCGAAGTCATGTGACTGTATCTATGGCTGTAGACACTGTACAACGTGACTGCCGAAACAGTAATCTTCCAGCGTGAAGTTGGGAGTTCAATCAAACCTGTTTCACTCAGATGCAAAAGGAAGTATCATGGCCCTCATCCACCCAACGAGTCAGCTTCCCGCCGTCATCCGCGAGCCGGGATTGGACGCAGAGCGGGTAAGCGTCAACGGTAGGGAAATCGCCTTGGACTACACCGGCGCCAAACTGACCGTTCAGGCGCTGCAGGAACTGGCGCGACAGAGCAAGGAGCTTGCCCTGGTCACGATGCGCATGGGCGCGACCGGGGTTGTCGAACCCGTCAGCTGACAAGAGGTGAGGCGTGGGAGAGATGTGCGCCCGTGTCGTTGACGGGCGCTCTTTTCTCACGCCTTCGCTCTCACTCCTCCACTTTCACGCTTCCACTCTCACTCCTCAATTTTCACTCCTCAACAGTTGCTTCCCGGCCTTATTCCCACTCTCCGGAGTTGGGGAGGACCAGTCATTGGCGGCGGCGGACAGATTCCCGGCTGACAAGACCATATCCATGGCTGCGTGGATGTCGATGGGGAGCGGCTTGCGCCCGTGTACGGCGTCGACAAGGGCCATTACTTCAGGGTCCAATACTTCAGATCGGAGTCGGATATGAAGATCAGCGTTTTGCCTCACCCGACACGTCCAAACTGGGTCGTCGCAATTGCCGAGCAAGACCCTCCGCTCGCGGTCGATACAGACCCGGAGTCGCCGCAGCTGCTGGGATACGCCTGCCTCGAGCCGGTAACGGAACAGATAGGGGAGATCTGTTCCATGGTGGTGGACTCCGGCTGGGAGCGCAAGAGTATCTCTTTGGGCATGATACGGGCACTGGAGTCGATGGCCAAAGAGCAGGGCTTTGTCGAAATCTGCGCGTGCAGGGTGAACAAGAAGGAGCCGGGGGTGAGGAGGTGCTTCCATACCGTCCTGTTGGAAGACGGGAGCTGGTCCAAATACAGGCGCGTGGATGTTTGTGACGGATCCTCGCCGGAGGGGGTCGTACAGCCGCTTGACCGGCAGACCGCGCTCCATTTGCGCGCCCACCACACGAATCCCCGCCCGAGGGGGGAAGTCAGCCGCCGGTGACGGCAGTGGTCGAACGGCAGTAGTCAGACGGCAGTAGTTAGTGGTCAGTTTTTAGTTTTTCGTGAACTGCTGCGTATATGGGGAACGGCTCTTTGGGTCCGCGGCGGGCGCGGGGAAGGGCTTTTTTGATCCGCGGAGGACGCGGAGGGGCGCGGAGAACATCTTTTGTCCACGGAGGGCACGGAGGGGCACGGAGAACGGCTCTTTTGATCGGTGGAGAATTGTCTGGAGGGTAGTTTTATGGGGTTCAGGAGGTCAGGTGTGATCAGGAGGCTGGCGGCGTTGGGGGGGAGAGCAGGGCGGGCGGCGGAGAACTGCTTACAGGTTATCGTCCACGGAGGGCGCGGAGGCGTGCGGAGACGCCTTGGGTTCTCTTTGCGCGGCTGCGGGGCCTTTCGCGAAGCAGTTTGTTCTCACAGGTCGCTGTTCTGACAGACGTCAACGAGGCCTGGTTTCAGCGGCGGTTGGATTGCCTGTGTTTGGGGAGCCGAGCAACGGCCTCTCTGGCACAGATTGGGCTCTCTATCTGCATGATCTTGCGGGACGCAGGCGGCGCCAGCGGGGGAGGCTGGCCGCAGGGCAGGGGAGCCGTTGGTCTGTCACGGCGCCTTTCGCCCCTAGTCCCTATCCCCTAGGGATCGTTGACATTTCGTTTGAGCCAAATCAGTGTAGAAGCAAAGTGCAAGAAAGCGATGAAATGTCGTGCGAGTTTTTCATAGCGAGTGGAAATGCGTCGACACCACTTGAGTTTGTTGATGAAACGTTCGACGATGTTGCGTTCCCGGTAGCGGATGCGGTCATAGTCCCGCGGTTGCTTGCGATTGCTGCGGGAGGGGATGACCACCTCTACCTGTTGGGCTGCGAGCAGCTCTCGCAACGGGTCAGAATCGTAGCCTTTGTCGGCAATAACGGCGTCAAAATCGAAAGGGGTGAGCAGGGATTCAGCTTGGGTCATGTCATGGCGCTCACCCCCGGTCAAGATGGACTTGAGGGGAAAGCCCAGGGCATCGACGAGGAGATGGATCTTGCTGCTGAGTCCGCCCCGGCTCCGACCCAGGCACTGTTCCTGCTGAGGGGCCCCTTTTTTGACCCGCCCGCTGCGCTCATATGGGCGCGTACAACTGTACTATCAGGCATCACCGCTGCCATGTCTGGGTCCTGGGCGAACTGTTTGAACATGTCGGCCCAAACTCCGTGCTCTTCCCAGCGTGCGAAGCGCTTGAAGACGCTGTTCCACTTGCCATACCTGTCTGGCAGTTCACGCCACTGGGCGCCGGTGTGCAGAATCCAGTGAACTGCCTCAACGAAACGGCGACATTCTTCCTCCTCCGCGGACAAAAGCGGCTGTCATTTCAGCGCAACTTTGAAAAGAGGTACAAAACTTTCACAGTTTTGGGCGCAAAATTCACATGAAATTCATACGGGTGATCTATCCTTTATACAGTTAGGAGTGTGCCTGTAAACGGCAGCTTGCCCTGCGTAGGCACGAGGGTGTCCTTGCAAAAACGCGTAAAGTTTCTGCCACTGATAGTCGGAAATCTTAATTGTAGACATCCTGCTATTGTCGCCAATGTGTCAGAATCAATCAAATGTCAACGAGACCTAGCACCAGCACTGATGTGAGGCCTTCACAGCTATGATTGCAACGAAGTGCAAGACACGTATTTTGTCCTTAACCATCCTGACTCTGGTCGCCATCCTCGCGGCGTTCAGTCCTCCCTCCTCCCACACGCCCGCCTATGCGCAGACGCAGGACACAGTCGTTCAACGACCGGGGATTCCGACGTCTGTGAGCGTCAGCGTCATCGACCACGACAGCTTGCGTGTCTCGTGGGCAGCGGCGGCCAGCGGCGGTACGCCGACCGGCTACGACCTGCGCTACAAAGCCGCCGGCGGCGACAACTGGACAACGGTTGCGAACGTGTCTTCGCCCTACACGCTGGACGGCCTGACACCGAATACCGTATACAAAGTCAAGGTGCGGGCCAAGAACAGCGCCGGCGCAAGCGGCTGGTCAGACAAAGGTAAGGACACGACCCAAACAGCGCCGGCGCCAACGCCAGCGCCGGCGCCGACATTGCCGGGGATTCCGACGTCTGTGAGCGTCAGCGTCATCGACCACGACAGCTTGCGTGTCTCGTGGGCAGCGGCGGCCAGCGGCGGTACGCCGACCGGCTACGACCTGCGCTACAAAGTCGCTGCCAACACGGCCTGGACAACGGTTGCGGGTGTCACCTCGCCCTACACGTTGAACGGCCTGACACCGAACACGGTATACCATGTCCAGGTGCTGGCCAGGAACAGCGCCGGCACGACCAAGTCGGACAGAAAAAAGGCCACAACCCAAGTACAACAACCAGCCCAAACGCCAACGGCAACGCCAGCGCCGACATTGCCGGGGATTCCGACGTCTGTGAGCGTCAGCGTCATCGACCACGACAGCTTGCGTGTCTCGTGGGCAGCGGCGGCCAGCGGCGGTACGCCGACCGGCTACGACCTGCGCTACAAGGTCGCTGCCAACACGGCCTGGACAACGGTTGCGGGTGTCACCTCGCCCTACACGCTGAACGGCCTGACGCCGAACACGGTATACCATGTCCAGGTGCTGGCCAGGAACAGCGCCGGCACGACCAAGTCGGACAGAAAAAAGGCCACAACCCAAGTACAACAACCAGCCCAAACGCCAACGCCAACGGCAACGCCGACATTGCCGGGGATTCCGACGTCTGTGAGCGTCAGCGTCATCGACCATGACAGCCTGCGCATTGCCTGGTCTGCGCCCGCCAGCGGCGGGACGCCGACCGGCTACGACCTGCGCTACAAGGTCGTTGGCAGCGACAGCTGGACAAAGGTTGAAAACGCAGCCTCGCCCCGCACGCTGGACGGCCTGTCGCCGAACACAAAGTACACACTCCAGGTGCGGGCCAAGAACGCGGGAGGAACAAGCGGCTGGTCAAACAGGACCAAGGGCACGACCGAGGCGACGGTGACATTGCCGGGCATTCCGGCTGCGCCGACGGTCAGCGTCATCGACCATGACAGCCTGAAAGTCGAGTGGAGCGCGCCCGCCAGCGGCGGTACGCCGACCGGCTACGACCTGCGCTACAAGGTCGTTGGCAGCGACAGTTGGACAAAGGTTGAAAACGCAGCCTCGCCCCGCTCGCTGGACGGCCTGTCGCCGAACACAAGATACACAGTCCAGGTGCGGGCCAAGAACGCGGGAGGAACAAGCGGCTGGTCAAACAGGACCAAGGGCACGACCGAGGCGACGGTGACAGCGCCGGGCATTCCGGCTGCGCCGACGGTCAGCGTCATCGACCATGACAGCCTGAAAGTCGAGTGGAGCGCGCCCGCCAGCGGCGGTACGCCGACCGGCTACGACCTGCGCTACAAGGTCGTTGGCAGCAACAGCTGGACAAAGGTTGAAAACGCAGCCTCGCCCCGCTCGCTGGACGGCCTGTCGCCGAACACAAGATACACGTTCCAGGTGCGGGCCAAGAACGCAGGAGGAACAAGCGGCTGGTCAAACAGGACCAAGGGCACGACCCAGGCGACGGTGACATTGCCGGGCATTCCGGCTGCACCGACCGTCAGCGTCATCGACCATGACAGCCTGAAAGTCGAGTGGAGCGCGCCGACCAGCGGCGGGACGCCGACCGGCTACGACCTGCGCTACAAGGTCGTTGGCAGCGACAGCTGGACAAAGGTCGAAAACGCAGCCTCGCCCCGCTCGCTGGACGGCCTGTCGCCGAACACAAAGTACACAGTCCAGGTGCGGGCCAAGAACGCAGGAGGAACAAGCGGCTGGTCAAACAGGACCAAGGGCACGACCCAGGCGAAGCAGTCAGAGCTGGGCCCAGTCGGGCAGGTCGACGAGGAGTAGGAAAGCGGTAAGGACCCGACCGAAAAGCGTAACCAGGGACGAGCGCCCCGGCCGCTTGGCAGCGATCATAACAGCACCCCTGTATGATACGCTCAGAAAATAAGCATATCAAGAACGAAATTTTAGTGCGCTCGCCGTCAGGCGAGCGCACTAGTAGTGTAACAGACAGGGTTTGACGGACAAGTGAACTGGGCACACTCTCCATAAGAGCAAACACAAGGAGAGGGGAAATGCCAGCGAAACGATATCGGGTGCGCCTGACACGGAGGTGCGTGGAGAACGGCTTTTTGTCCACGGAGGGGCACGGAGAACGGCTTTTTTGATCCGCGGAGGACGCGGAGGGGCGCGGAGAACACCTTTTTGTCCGCGGAGGACGCGGAGGGGCGCGGAGAACACCTTTTTGTCCGCGGAGGACGCGGAGGGGCACGGAGAACACCTTTTTGTCCACGGAGGGCACGGAGGGGCACGGAGAAGGGCTTTTTTGAACGGCGGAGGATTGTGTGGGCTGCAGTTTTGTGGGATTCAGGAGGTCAGGTGTGATCAGGAGGCTGGCGGCGTTGGGGGGGGAGAGCAGGGAGGGCGGCGGAGAACTGCTTACAGGTTATCGTTCATGGAGGGCGCGGAGGCGTGCGGAGACGCCTTGGGTTGTCTTTGCGCAACTGCGAGGCCTTTCGCGAATAAGCAGTCTGCTTTCGAAAACCGCTGATCGGGCGGGCGTCAACGAGGCCTGGTTTCAGCGGCGGTCGGATTGTCTGTGTTTGGGGAGCCGAGCAACGGCCTCTCCGGCACAGTTTTTGGCTCTCTATCGGCATGATCTTGCGGGACGCGGGCGGGTACCGACGGGGAGGCTGTGCGCAGGGCAGGAGGGTGCCTGTCACGGCGCCTCCCGCCCCCAGTCCCTATCCCCCAGTCCCTTCGCCTCCGGCCATGCGATAGCCTACTTTTGGTTCGGTAAAGATGTAGGTGGGGTTCCTGGCGTCGTCACCCAGTTTGCGCCGCAGCTGCCTGACAAAGGAGCGCAGCAACTTCGAGTTGCCGGCTTCGCTCTCGTTCCAGACATGCTCGAGCAGCTGGTCATGGCTGAGGACGCGGCCGGCGTTCACGGCAAGGGTATGGAGAAGGTTGTATTCGGTCGTGGTCAGCCGTACCGGGCGGTTCTGCACCGTGACGCGGCGCCGGGCATAGTCGATGGTCAGACCGCCCAGGCTGTACGGTTGGCGCTGTTCGTACAGGCCGGGGGCGGAGCGTTTACGCAGCGCGGCCTCGATTCTGGCCACCAGCTCCGTGGGTGAGAACGGTTTTACGAGGTAGTCGGCGGCCCCCTTTTGCAGGGCTTCGGCGATGGTGCGGTCCCTGCCGTAGGCGGAGAGAAAGATGACAGGCAGGCCGGCCATGGCGGGCGTGCGCTCCATGATTTCGATTCCGTCGGCGCCGGGCAGGACCAGGTCGAGCAGGACCAGGGCCGGCTTGTGCGTGCGGATGAGTGCGGCGACCTCGCCCGGGTCGGCGGTCACGACCGGGCTGTAGCCTGCTCCGGTGAGCGTGCTGCGGACGTAGCGCAGCATATTGGGGTCGTCATCGACGACGAGAATGCGGGCCGGCTTCTGCGCTTGCGGCGGCGCAAGGCGCGGTTTGTGCGCGCCAGTTTTTTCGGTGGTTGCGGCGGCCGCGGCCACGGGCAGCGTGAAGGTAAAGCGCGTACCCAGGCCCTCGCCGTGACTCTCGGCCCAGATGCGGCCCCCGTGCGCTTCCACGATCCCCTTGCAGATGGCCAGACCAAGGCCGGAGCCCCTGCCCTCAGTGTCAAACTGGATGTATTTTCTGAACAGATGGGGCAGGCGTTCGGCGGGCACGCCTTTGCCCTGGTCGGCGACGCAGAGCGAAACATGGTGGTTCTCATGCACGGCGGTCACCCGGATTTCCGAACTTTCGGGGGAATGCCTGGAGGCGTTGGCGATGAGGTTGGTCAGGACCTGGACGATACGGCGGCTGTCGGCCAGGACGGGGGGCAGTTCGCGCGGGATGTCGACCTGGATGTCGTTTTCGTTTTCGCTGTTGAGGAAGCTGTTCCTGGCACGGTCGACCAGGAGGGCGGCGTCAACCGGTTCGGGCGCGACGACCAGCGTGCCGCTCTCAATGCGGGCGACGTCGAGCAGGTCGTTGAGGAGGGCGCGCATGAGGCCGGCCTGTTCCTCGATGATGCGGAGAAACTGACGCATTTCGGAGGGGTCGAGATCCGCGAAGTCTGCCTGCATGGTAAGGGCGGAGCCGGTGATGGCGGCCAGGGGGGTGCGCAGCTCATGGCCGACCATGCCGAGGAATTCGGCCCGCATGCGTTCCTGCTCTTCGAGCGGCGTCAAGTCCTGGACGGTTACGACGACCGACTTGAGTTCGCCCTCCTCGGCGTAGATGGGGGTGGCGTTGACGAGGGTGACGATCTGCCGTCCGTCCGGCACCTGGATGACGATTTCCTCGGCGCGCACGGTCTCGCCGCTGCTCAAGGCCTGTGAGAGGGGGAATTCGTCCAGCGAGATCTCGCGGCCGTCGGCGCGACGGAAGGTCAGGACGTCCAGGAGCTGCTCTACGGAGCCGCCCGGCGCGCTGAGGTCCCCGAAGATGCGCCTTGACTCCTGGTTGATGGAGAGCGGGAGGCCTGTGGCGGCATCGAAGACGACGACGCCGACGGGGGAGGTGTTGATGAGTGCCTCCAGGTCGGCGCGGGCGTGCAGCTCATTGCGGTATCTGCGGGCGTTGGCGATGACGAGCGCGGCCTGCGACGCGAACATCTGCAGGGTTTCTTCATCCGTAAGGGAAAACTCCTGGCCGGGCTCGTCTTTGGCGAGAAATATGTAGCCCAGGCCCTCGTGGCGATGGCGGATGGGCGCGGCGAGGAAGGCGCTGACTTGAACCGGCGAGCGCATGGCGGTAAAGCCCTGCGAGCGGGTATGGGTGTGGAAGTCGCGCACGCGCAGGGGAGCGGCGATGCGGCTGAGGTAGGCAAAGAATTTTTCTCCCTCGGGCATCGCAAACACGCGCCGGCTTTCTTCATCTGTCAGACCGGTGGGGAGGAAGACCTCGACCTGCCCCGCTTCGCCGAGGACGGTGATAACGCCGTAGCGGGCTTCGGTGAGGGTACGGGCGCTTTCGAGCACTTCGCGCAGGACGTGGTCGAAGTCGAGATCTTCGTTGATGCGCAGGTTGGCCTCGCTCAACCTGGAGAGGCGGGCGCGCAGCGCGTTGATCTCCGCTTTCAGTTCGTCATTTTCGCTTATCATTCCTCTCCCTCCTTGCGTAGTCCTTCTCCAATTTTGCCTGGACAGTACGGCCGCTTTGAGGACGTAAGCGGCGGCATACCGGACTGGTTCCCGGGCCGGGCTGCGGTTCCGCGGGCTCTGCCGGGCCCGCTTTGGGCGGCAGGGCGGACAGCGGCTGTCATTTTAGCGCAATGCCGCAAATTTGCATAAAACTCTCACAGTTTCGGGCGTTAAATTCACACGAAATTCATATGGGTGGTGTACTTTGATACAAGGAGACAAGTATCCTGCGCTCCCTGACGCAAAGCCTAACCAACCAGGAAATCGCGCCTCAAAATATGATCTCCGCTTTGCGCCACACATTTTCCGCGGCTTCATACACTAAGAAGGGCAGATATCCATGAAGCGAATCGTAATTGTTTTGGCAGTGTTGATCTGCTGCATCGGTGCCGCCACAGTTCTCAGCAAGCAGGTTGCGGCGCAAACTCCCACGGCATGCTTTGTATCAATCATTGATGGGAAATATTATTTTCGCGACTCTTCAGACATCCGTACGAGTAATTTAAGAGGTCCGTACAATAGTGAGGCGGCTTGTAATATAGCACGCGCTGCTTACATAGCCAGTTTGCGTCCTGACCCTACACCGACGCCGACGAACACGCCGACGAACACGCCAACGCCGACGAACACGCCAACGAACACGCCGACGCCGACGAACACGCCAAGGCCGGCTGTGGCGCAAACACCCACGGCATGCTTTCAATCTGTCTCTTTGGGTGGCTGGGTGTTTCGCACCTCTTCAGACATCCGTACGAGTAGTTTAAGAGGTCCGTACCCTAGTGCGGCGGCTTGTAACACAGCACGCGCTGCTTTCCTAGCCAGTTTGCGTCCTGACCCTACACCGACGCCGACGAACACGCCAACGAACACACCAACGCCAACGAACACGCCAACGAACACGCCGACGCCGACGAACACGCCAAGGCCGGCTGTGGCGCAAACACCCACGGAATGCTTTTACTCTCTCTCTTTGAATGGCTGGGTGTTTCGCACCTCTTCAGACATCCGTACGAGTAGTTTAAGAGGTCCGTACACTAGTGCGGCGGCTTGTAACACAGCACGCGCTGCTTTCCTAGCCAGTTTGCGTCCTGACCCTACACCGACGCCGACGAACACGCCAACGAACACGCCGACGCCGACGAACACGCCAAGGCCGGCTGTGGCGCAAACACCCACGGAATGCTTTTACTCTCTCTCTTTGAATGGCTGGGTGTTTCGCACCTCTTCAGACATCCGTACGAGTAGTTTAAGAGGTCCGTACACTAGTGCGGCGGCTTGTAATACAGCACGCGCTGCTTTCCTAGCCAGTTTGCGTCCTGACCCTACACCGACGCCGACGAACACGCCGACGAACACACCAACGCCAACGAACACGCCAACGCCGACGAACACGCCCAGGCCACAGGACCAGGGAGGCCAGGACCAGGGCCAGGGCGACCAAGGGCAAGGCGGGCAGGTCCAACGGTCGACGAACACGCCAACGCCGACGAACACGCCAAGGCCACAGGGCCAGGGTCAGGGAGGCCAAGGTCAGGGCCAGGGCGACCAAGGGCAAGGCGGGCAGATCCAACGGCCAACGAACACGCCAAGACCAGGGCCAACGAATTCACCGATGCCGGCGCAAACGCCAAAGCCCAAACCGGCGCGCCCATTCACAACGCCCTGCCTCGTGAAGCATGCCGGTACGCCGGCGCAACTGTGCGAACCCGGCAACAGGCTTCGGTACTACTTCATCGGGCCGGACGGCGTGCAAGCGGGGCCATATCTGCCTTCAGTCAGCGAGCTGGCTGAACTGCATTCGACAGCCATGGCCGCGGTCGAGTTGTACCGCGGGGTGAATCCGCTGACGGGCAAGCCGGTGCAGATCGACTATCTGCCCAAGGAGCAGGTGATCCGGGTCGTCACCTTCTATGCGGATACGTCTTACAGCATGGACAAGCCGTATATCTTCACGCTGGACAGGAACGGTGAGGTGACATTTCTGGCGTGGTAGGAGGGCAGTTTTTAGTAGTCAGTTTTTAGTTTTCAGTGGACTGCTGCGTACGTACGCGGGGGACGGTTTTTTGATCCGCGGAGGACGCGGAGGGGCGCGGAGAACACCTTTTTGTCCACGGAGGACACGGAGGGTCACGGAGAACGGCTTTTTGAGCCGCGGAGGGCGCGGAGAGCCGTTTATTGAGAGCGATTGAGGAGGTTTTTCCCAAAAACAGCGGACGGCCAGCCCATGTGAAGCGGTTGAACCTTTCAGCCACTGTATGGAAAGGAGGCGTCACGAATGGTTTGGAAACGGATTGCAAATGCTCTTGTTCTGGCCTTTATTCTGAACGTTTTCCTGTGGATGTCGGGGGGGGGGGGGGGGGCGAAGTCGGTGAGCGCGCGTGAGATGTTGCATGGGTGCAACATCACTCTTTCCGATGGCTCTATCGGGTACATCTATCCAAATCATCCCTGGCACGACGGGTTTTGCGGCGCCCACACGCCGACACCAGGGCCAACGGTCACGCCGACCCACACACCGACTCACACGCCGACGCCGACGAACACGCCCAGGCCTAGGCCAACGAACACGCCGATGCCTACGGACACGCCAACAGCGACGCCAACGCCCAAGCCACAGGACCAGGGGCAGGGACAGGGAGGCCAGGGGCAGGGCGATCAAGGGCAAGGCGGTCAAGTCGAACAGCCAACGAACACGCCGGCGCCGACGTACACACCAAGGCCAGGGCCGCCGAACATCCCAAGACCAGGTCCGACGAGTACGCCCAGGCCGGCAAATACACCGATGCCGGCGCATACGCCAAGGCCCGAACCGGCGGCGTCCATGCACGCAACACCGTGCCTCGTGACGCATGCCGGCACGCCGGTGCAGCTGTGCGTACATGGTGCGAGGCTTCAGTACTACTTCATCGGGCCGGACGGTGTTTCGGAAGGGCCCTGGACGCCTTCGGTCAGCTTCCTGGCTGAGCTGCATTCGACGGCGATGGCCGCGGTTGAGCTGTACCGCGGGGAGAATCCGCAGACGGGCAAGCCGGTGCAGATCGACTATCTGCCGGTGGGGAAGATGATCCTGGTCTACACCTTCTATGCGGATACGCCTTACAGCAAGGACAAGCCGTATATCTTCACGCTCGACAGAGGCGGCGAGGTGAAATATCTGGCCTGGTAGAACGAACGGCAGTGGTTAGTGGTCAGTTTTTAGTGGACTGCTGCGTAGGCGGGGGACGGCTCTTTTGATCCGCGAAGTGACGCGAAGGGGCGCGGAGAAGGGCTTTTTGATCCGCGGAGGACGCGGAGGGGCGCGGAGAACACCTTTTTGGCCACGGAGGACGCGGAGAAGGGCTTTTTGAGAGCGATTGAGGAGATTTTGCCCGAAGAGAGCGGACGGCCAGCCCATGTGGAGCGGTTGAACGCTTCAACCACCGTATGGAAAGGAGGCATTACCAGTGGTCACGAAACGCGTCGTTAAGGCCCTTATTCTGGCCTTTATTCTGAACGTTTTCCTGTGGTTGTCGGGGGGCACGAAGACGTTGAGTGCGCGTGAGATGTTGCATGGGTGCCTACTTGTTAGCGGAAACTTCGGCATCGTCATCAGAGACGGTGATACCAGACATGACGGGGCGTGCGGTGTCCATACGCCGACGCCGAGGCCAACGAACACACCGACACACACACCGACACACACACCAACACCGACGAATACGCCGACGTTCACGCCAACGCCAACGAACACGCCGAGACCGACAGCGACGAACACGCGCAGGCCAAGGCCAACGAACACGCCCCGGCCACAGGACCAGGGGCAGGGGCAGGGAGGCCAGGGGCAGGACGATCAAGGGCAAGGCGGGCAGGTCCAACGGCCAACGAACACGCCGATACCGACGAATACGCCAAGGCCGAGACCGCCAGACCCGCCAAGGCCGGTGCCGACGAACACGCCAGGACCGACTTACACGCCGATGCCGGCGCATACGCCAAGGCCCAAACCGGCGGCGGCCACACACGCAACACCTTGCCTGGTGAAACATGCCGGTACGCCGGTGCAGCTGTGCGAGTATGGCGCGAGGCTCGAGTACTGGTTCATCGGGCCGGCCGGTGTTTCGGAAGGGCCCTGGACGCCTGCGGTCAGCTTCCTGGCTGAGCTGCATTCGACGGCGATGGCCGCGGTTGAGCTGTACCGCGGGGTGAATCCGCAGACGGGCAAGCCGGTGCAGGTCGATTTTCTGCCCAAGGAGCAGGTGATCCTGGTCTACACCTACTATGCGGACACGCCTTACAGCAAGGACAAGCCGTATATCTTCACTCTGGACAAGAGCGGCGAGGTGACGTTTCTGGCGTGGTAGAAGGGCAGTTTTTAGTAGTCAGTTTTTAGTTTTTAGTGGGCTGCTGCGTAGGCGGGGGACGGCTTTTGTCTTCCGCGGAGGACGCGGAGGGGCGCGGAGAACATCTTTTTGTCCGCGGAGGGGCGCGGAGAAGGGCTTTTTGGAAGCGTTTCAGGAAGGTTTTTCGCGAAGAGCAAGCTCCCACGAGGGTGGGGCAACCAAGAGGGCACTCACAAGGTGTGCCCCTACAGGGGAACAGGCAGAGCCACCAGGGCACTCACAAGGGGTGCCCCTACGGGGGAACAGGGCAGAGCGGACGGCGGCGCGTGGGATGTACCATCTTTGCATCATTGAAGGGCAGACATTTACCGAAGGTCCTCTGCAGGATGATTCCCACGAGCGCACCCCTTTTCACTGAGCCGGGCGGCGTCCACGATTTGAGGCGGCGGTGCGCCATTCGGCGGCTGGTTCTCATGTGCGGAACAGCACTGCTTCTGTTTGGATTGGCGGCCTGCAACGGGCAGCCGGAAGAGACTGCGCCGGGCCTGGGGGAAACTGCGGACCATACTCCTACACCCACGGTCGTGCAGAGCCCTACGCCGCGGCCGACGGTCGTGCCTCCCGGTGTGCCCAGGACGATGGCCGCCGACCGGTTCTCTCATTGGAACGGACTGGAGCCGCAGGCCTGGTGGACGGAGTCCGAGCCTTACTCCTGCCTGTCCTCCGAGAAGGAGAGTTCCCCCTGGATAGAGGCCGGGATGACCGACCTGGGCGGGTCCGACCCCCTGTCGCTCATCCGGTTCTACGGCAACGGCAGCTACCTGCGTTACGGCTTCATGGGCTTCCAGGGGTGTACGCCGATGAAGAAGTACCCGGACCGGACCCACCTGGACCCGCCGGTCGACCCGACCTACTACTCGTTGGGCGATCTGGACATTGCGGTGGACATCGTCCGTGTACCGCCGGACGCGCCGGGATGGTACGAGGATGACGGGAAGCGGGAGAGTATGACGATGGCCGAGGCGGTGAACATTCTGAACAGTAACGTTGCCTCCTATTTCGAGAAGATCTCGGAGGGCAAGCTCAGGATGCGTTTCCATGCGGGAAACGACTTTGCGTTGGAGGGGGAAGGCTCTCCGAATGATGTTCATGGTCAGCAGATGCGGCTTGCGGGCGTGATGGACTGCCGGGGCAAGGCGGCGGACAGATACCCGTGCGACCTGGGCGCTCCGGGTGGTCTGAACCGTCTCCTGCTGACCGACGTGACGACGGATACGGGCGGCGACGCCTTCAACGCTGCGGCGCGGCTTGGCCTGGTGAGCTTGCGCGAGGCGAACATGGAGAATCTGGTGCACGAGTTGGGCCATGCCTGGATGAACTGGCCCCACTCGTACGCCGAGGTACGGTGGGACGAGGATGAGGATAACCTGCCAAATCCATACAGCAATTTCCTGGACTTCATGTCGGCGCTGGCGCCGCTGCCGCGGATGGGATGGCATCAGGACATGCCCTCGACCCTTGCGGTGAACCGATACGCTGCGGGGTGGATCGACCCGAAGGAGGTGGCGCTGCACCGGGACGACGCCGAGACGTACACACTGCAACCGCCTCGGAAGCGGGGCTACCAGTTCCTCGTGATTTCGTCCGGGAGAAAGTACGCCTTCACGACGGTAGAGGTGCTGGACGAGCGAAGTTCCGCCTACGTGGACGAGTATCCCGTGGTGTACACCCCGACCTCAGGCCGTCCATTTCGCTATGACGGGGTATTGGTGAGCCGGTACGACCAGACCACGGGTACGGGGATAAACGCCCGCTTCGGTCCCGCGCTGTACGATGAGCGCAACCCTGATTTCTCTTCCGCGGTGAACCGGGGCTACGACGACTTCTCGGTCATTCAGGACGGCGAGACCCGCGACATCGGCGGCGGCGTTCGGCTTGAAGTGACTCGGAATGACGACGGCAGCTACGAGGTGACGGTGAGCGGGGGGAAGGTTGCGGCGTTCACGCCGTGGTGCGACATCATCTGGTTCGCGTTCGGGGAATACGACACAGGGTGTGCCCTGGCAGTCGAACGGCAGTAGTCAGTTTTTTGTGGACTGTTGGGTACGCGGGGACGGCTTTTTTGTCCGCGGAGGACGCGGAGGGGCGCGGAGAACACCTTTTGTCCACGGAGGACGCGGAGGGACACGGAGAAGGGCTTTTCTGAAAGCGTTTCAGGAGGTTTTTCCCGAAGAGTAAGTTCCCACGAGGGTGGGGCAACCAAGAGGGCACCCACAAGGGGCGCCCCTACGGGGGAATACGGCAGAGCGGACGGCTATCGCTTGCGGCGCGGTTGAACCCCTCAACCACTGTACAGGATGGAAGTGTAAGGAAATGGTTAAGAGACGGGGTGTACGGGCGCTGGTTCTGATCCTGGTTGTGAACGTTTTGCTGGTGTTGGGGGAGGCGGAGATGGCGGATGCGCGCGGGATGCTGCATCCGTGTGTCTTAGAAGGGCAGACATTTCACAGCGGTGTTCTGCATGACGAGGATTGCGGCGCGCATACGCCGACGCCAAGGCCGACGAATACACCGACGTCGACGAATACGCCAACACCGACGAACACACCAACACCGACGAACACGCCGAGGCCAACGAGCACACCAACGCCAACGAGCACACCAACGCCAAGACCGACGAATACGCCAAGACCCAGGTCGACGAACACGCCCTTGCCTACGAATACGTCGAGGCCGGGGCCGACATACACGCCTATGCCGACGAGCACGCCGAGGCCAGGGCCGACATACACGCCTATGTCTACGAATACGCCGAGGCCAGGACCGACTTACACGCTGATGCCGACGAGCACGCCGAGGCCGGCGAACAGGCCAAAGGCCAAATCAGAATACCCACCCACGCCATGCGTCGTGACGCATGCCGCTACGCCGGCGCAACTGTGCGTATCCGGCACCGGGCTTCAGTACTATTTCGTGGGGCCGGGCGGTGTTGAGGAAGGACCGAATCTGCCTGCGGTCAGCGACCTGGCTGAGCTGCATTCTGCGGCGATGGCCGCGATTGAACTGTACCGCGGGGTGAATCCGCTGACGGGCAAGCCGGTCCAGGTCGATTTTCTGCCCAAGGAGCAGGTGATCCGGGTCTTCACCTACTACGCGGATACGCCTTACAGCATGAACAAGCCGTATATCTTTACTGTCGACAGAGGCGGTCAGGTGACATATCAGGCGTGGTAGAAGGGCAGTTTTTAGTAGTCAGTTTTTAGTTTTTAGTGGACTGCCGGGTAGGCGGGGGATGGCTCTTTTGATCCGCGAAGTGACGCGAAGGGGCGCGAAGGGGCGCGGAGAAGGGCTTTTTGGGAAGCGTTTGAGGAGGTTTTTCGCGAAGAGCAAGCTCCCACGAGGGTGGGGCGACCAAGAGGGCACCCACAAGGGGCGCCCTGCACTCCCTGGCGAAAAGCCTAGCCAACCAAAAAAGATCGCACAACAATGTATGGTCTCCGCTTTGCGCCACACATGATCCGCGGCCACATACACTATAGGAGACGGGCATCCATGAAGCGAATCGTAATTGTCTTGGCGGTGTCGATCTTTGGCATTGGCGCCGCCATATTTCCGAGCAAGCAGGTTGCGGCGCAAACTCCCACGGCATGCTTTCGAAGTTTTCTTGATGGGAAATATTATTTTCGCGACTCTTCAGACATCTTGACGAGTAATTTAAGAGGTCCGTACTCTACTTCGGCGGCTTGTAATGCAGCACGCAATGCTTACATAGCCAGCTTGCGTCCTACGCCGACGCCTACACCAACGCCAACGAATACGCCCCGGCCCCGGCCAACGAACACGCCGAGGCCAACGGCGACGAACACGCCGAGGCCAACAGCGACAAACACGCCCAGGCCACAGGACCAGGGGCAGGGCGACCAAGGCCAGGGGCAGGGCGACCAAGGGCAAGGCGGGCAGGTCCAACGGCCAACGAACACACCGATGCCGACGAATACACTGATGCCAGGGCCAACGAACACGCCGATGCCGGCGAATACACCGATGCCGAGACTGACTCACACGCCAAGGCCTGAGCCGACTTACACGCCGATGCCGGCGCATACGCCAAAGCCCAAACCGGCGCGTCCACACACAACACCTTGCCTCGTGAAACATGCCGGTACGCCGGCGCAGGTGTGCGTGTATGGTGCGGGACTTCAGTATTATTTCGTGGGGCCGGGCGGTGTTCAGGAAGGACCGTATCTGCCTTCGGTCAGCGACCTGGCTGAGCTGCATTCGACGGCGATGGCCGCGGTTGAACTGTACCGCGGGGTGAATCCGCTGACGGGCAAGCCGGTCCAGGTCGATTTTCTGCCCAAGGAGCAGGTGATCCGGGTCTTCACCTACTATGCGGATACGCCTTACAGCATGAACAAGCCGTATATCTTTACTGTCGACAGAGGCGGCGAGGTGACAATTCTGGCGTGGTAGGAGGGCAGTGGTCAGTAGTTAATGTGCGTTCAATTTGAGAACCCGCTTTTTTGCGTGTTTCGTAATGCGTATTTCGTATTGCGTAAAGGCAGACTTGGCTGAGTCGATACTATCGACTGATTCGCGCGAAAAGTCCTGGTGTCAATTGGGATTTACATTAATATACGCATTTTACCTTAAACCTGAGGCGGAAAAACAATGAAGCCATTTATGCCAGTCTTGATTATAGCAATACTACTTGCAGGCGCCTGCGTTGCACCGGTTGCGCAGCAGAGTGCTCCCAGCGGTGCGGGCGGGGGCGCGGCTGAGGCAATGGACGACCTTCTCGCGGAGATCATGTCACGCGGCACGATCCGCATATCCACCGACCCCAACTATGCTCCCCAGAGTTTTCTGGATGAAGACGGTAAATTTGTGGGTTTCGACGTGGACGTAGCCAAGGAGATCGCCAGCCGCCTCGGCGTCGAAGTGGAGTTCGTGACTCCGGATTGGGACCTGATCACGGCGGGGAACTGGGGCGACCAGTGGGATATGAGTGTCGGTTCGATGACGATCACCACGGCGAGGCAGGAGATCCTCAGTTTTGCTACTCCACCGTATTACTATACGCCGGCCCAATTTGCGGCCGTGGATGGTTCAGGGGTCGAGACGTTGGAGGACCTGGACGGCGCTGCAGTTTGTGTAGGTGTTTCCACGACATACGAGAGCTGGTTGATGGGTGACATGGAAGGGCTGGGACTGCCCGCTGCCAGCTTCTATGTGGATTCTCCGCCGGCCGATGTAAGCATCATCCCGTTAACGGTCGACAATGACTGTGTACAGCAGATTCAGGCCGGTCGACAGGAGTTTCAGGCGTTTCTGACGTCAAACACCGTTGTGGAGGCGGCGCTGGCCGAAGGCATAGCCATTCACAAGGTCGGAAAGCCGGTCTTTTCAGAAAACCTTGCTGTGGCGTTCGACAAAAGCGCTTTCAAAGACATAGCGAGTCTAGTGGAGAAGGTCAGCGAGATCATCGCCGCGATGCATGCGGACGGGACGTTGAGCAACCTGTCTGTGGAGTGGTTTGGCGAAGATCTGACAAGTGACCCTACGAAGTAAGCGGCAAACCTGGTTCCAAAAAGTGTTGGTGCCAAGTGGGATTTACATTAGTAGTCAGTTTTCAGTTCTTAGTGGACTGCTGCGTAGGCGGGAAAAGGTTTTTTGGTCCGCGAAGTGACGCGAAGGGTCGCGAAGAACGGCTTTTGTCCACGGAGGACACGGAGGGACACGGAGAAGGGCTTTTTTGAGCCGCGGCCCTGATGGAGGAGGCATCCGCGCGGGGCGCTCCTGCGGTGGGAAGGCTGGCTGGAAGGCGGTGTCAACGCGGCCTCGTGAGCTGCGGGGCAGGCCTGAACGACGTCGATGGAGTGTGAAGCGCCGGCCGCCAGAGGTTTCGGTGACGAAACAACGCTGGGCGGAGCCGGAATCTGAAGAGGGGGCGCAAGCCCCTATTTACTTTAAGGCCAAGATGAAAAAAACGATTGGTGTGCATGGGTATGCGCCTTCCTGGAGAGAGAGTCTTCTTCTTAATCTCGCCGCGCAGACGGTTATCTGTTTCGCGATGGTCCACACTGTCATCCAGAGAGGTTCGCTGCCAGGGCCGTTTCTCCTGGCTACGCCGCTGTTGTTCAGCTTTCTTCTGTGGCGTATGCAGACGGACAATGCCTGGCGGGCGCACCGCTACCTGGTGGTGCAGAGTGTAGTTGCCTTTTTGTCGCTGACGCAGGCGTTCCCTTTCGTCTACCTGTTTCTCATTCTTGTCGGGGAGGCGACGCTGCTTTTCAAAGTCCGAACGGGTCTGATCTGGAACAGCATCTTTCTTTTTCTGGCGCTGTTTGGAAACTTTTATTTTCATCCGCAAGACGCGTTAGATCCTGCATCCAGAGCGAGCCTCGTCATTGCCGGGGTCATCCTCTCAACCTTCATGAGCAGCGGGATCGCGCGGGCAAGGCGGGACCGCAACGAGATCAAGAGTCTGCTGACACAACTGTCCGAAGCCCATACCCGCCTGCAGGAACATGCGCAACAGGCTGAGCTGCTGGCGGCATCGCAGGAGCGCAACCGGCTGGCCAGGGAGTTGAACCATACGCTCGGCCACATAATGACGGTGGCGATCGTGCAGGTGGAGGGCGCGGCGCTGCTGCTGGAAAAGGAGCCGGGGCGGGCGGCCGCGACCCTCAAGACCGTGCACGAGCAACTCACGACAGGATTGAATGAACTGCGCGGCATCACCAAACAGATGCGAAGCCCCAATGGCGAGGCCCGTGAACAAACCCTCGCGCACAGGGGCGTGAAGTAGTATCGAGTCAAGTCCTCATGGGGCGCCGGGCGCGTCTTCGCCCAGCCGGGAGGCTATCGTCCAATCCCCCAACTTAGCAATAGCGTGAACAGTGCGGGCAGGGCGCGCAATGGCCGCGTCTGCCTGGTTTTGCAATGCCCGTGAACGGCGGACGGCAGTTTTTAGTAGTCAGTTTTTAGTTTTTAGTGGACTGCTGCGTAGGCGGGGAAGGGCTTTTTGTCCACGGAGGACACGGAGGGGCACGGAGAAGGGCTTCTTTGATCCGCGAAGTCGCGCGGAGGGGCGCGAAGAACACCTTTTGTCCGCGGAGGACGCGGAGGGGCGCGGAGAAGGGCTTTTTTTCCGCGAAGTCGCGCGGAGGGGCGCGAAGAACACCTTTTGTCCGCGGAGGACGCGGAGGGGCGCGGAGAAGGGCTTTTTGATCCGCGAAGTCGCGCGAAGGGCGCGGGGAACACCTTTTTGTCCGCGGAGGACGCGGAGGGGCGCGGAGAACACCTTTTTGATCCGCGGAGGGTAGTTGCAGGGATTGGCGGTGATGGCTGGTCCTGGGGGGAGACGGTCCGATTTCAGCTGCAGGCGTTCTTATTCTGTCTTATTTTGAACGATCATCTTCCAATGTCAACGGGACTTTATGAACATGAAGCAGTTTTTTTCAAGATGAGAACTTTCTTCTGAAGGGCGGCGCCCAGATCGTTATCCTCTCCACACTGAGCCTCATCATCGTTGCCAGAGGCCCACAGGTGATGCTGCGGCCGCTTGATCTTCTGGCGCTGCTGGTTTTCAACGCACTTGTGTGGTACAGGCGGCCCATAGCGGGGGACAGGCGCTGGCTCGGGGTGCACGTCTACCTGGGGCTGCAGGGCCTGATCGTCTGCTGGCTCTATTCTCGAAATGTCTATTGGGGGTTCCTTCTCTTCATTCTCTACGTGCAGGCGATTTTGCTGGCCCGCGAGCGCGGCAGGCTGGTCTGGATCGCCCTGTTTCTTTCCGTTCTGGCGGCAGGAAACTTTTATCTGCACTCGGAACCGGACGTGCAGATGACCCCTGTATTGCGGCTCTGGGTGTTCGGCTCCTTTCTTGTGTTCGTCACGCTCATGATCATCAACCAGTTGCGGGCAAAGAGTAAGGGAGAGGAGGTCGAACAGTTACTGGTGGAGCTGTCACATTCCAACCGCCGTCTGCAGGAATACGCGGAAAAGGTTGAGACTTTGACTCTCGTAGAGGAGCGCAGCCGCATTTCCCGAGAGCTGCACGACGCCATCGGCCACAGGCTGACCGCCTCGATCGTGCAGATAGAGGGCGCGCGCCACCTGATAGGAGAGTATCAGACGCAGCAAGCGACCAGGATGCTGGGAAACGTGCACGAGCAACTCCACGAAGGGCTGCACGAACTGCGCGACACGCTGTCGGCACTGCGCAGCCCCAAGGCAACCGAGAGCAGGTTGATCCATATGCTGCAACAGCTGGCGGATGAGTTCACCCTGCCGGCGCATGGCAAGGTCCACACCTCACTGCCCGACGCGCCGCCGCCCGGTCTGTCAGGCATCCAGAGCATGACGATTTTCCGGGCGGCGCAGGAGGCATTGACGAATACGGCGAAACATGCCCAGGCCCAGAATGTCTGGATCGCGCTGGACAGCAGGACCGACAGGCTGATTCTGACCGTGCGCAACGACGGACGGGACTTCAACCCGCTCCACGGCAGCGCAGGGTACGGACTGCGGGGGATGCGGGAGCGGGCTGCTCAACTCGGCGGCACGCTGATGGTGATCAAACCGGAGGAGGGCGGCACTTTGGTGACGCTCGCCCTGCCCCTGCAAAGGGAGAGGGAACGGGACATGCCTCCAGTATCGGACCTGGAGGAGATTGCGGCGATGCACGGGAAGGGGGACGGTGCAAGGTATGTCTGAGAAGATCAGGGTGATGCTGGTGGACGATCAGCAGCTGTTCCGGGAAGGGATGGTCATATTGATCGATGCGATCGAGGACCTGACGGTTGCCGGCGAGGCCGGGAACGGCGAGGAGGCGGTCGGGCTGTATGCGGAGCTGCGGCCGGACGTGGTGTTGATGGACGTGCAGATGCCGGAGATGAACGGGGTGGAGGCCACGCGGCGCATCCTTGCAGAGGACCCGGAGGCGAAGATCCTGATCCTGACGACTTTCGATAACGACGAGTACGTTTTTGAAGGGATACGGGCCGGCGCGGTGGGCTATATTCTGAAAGCGATGTCCAGCGACGAGCTGGGCAGAGCCGTGCGCGTTGCGCACCAGGGCAACGTGTGGATCGAGGTGTCGGTGGCGCGCAAGTTGGTCAGTGAGCTGACGCGTGTGCCACCAGCTTCGACCGGGGAAGGGTCGAGCCTGATCGAGCCGCTCAGCGAGCGGGAGCGGGAGATCCTGCAGCTGATGGCCAAGGGGTCCAGGAATCGCGAGATCGCGACAAGGCTGCACCTGGCGGAAGGGACGGTGAAGAACTATGTCTCTTCGTTGATGAGGAAGATGTACGTGGAGGACCGTGTGCAGGTGGTTGTGCGGGCCAAGGAGCTGGGGCTGGTGTAGACGGCAGTGGTCAGTAACGGCAGTTTTTAGTGGTCAGTGGTCAGTTTTTAGTGAACTGCCGGGTGCGCGGAGGATGGCTTTTTTGATCCGCGGAGGGCGCGGAGGGGCGCGGAGAACGGCTTTGAAAACTCTGCGCTGCAGGTGAAAGAGGCGACGGAGGCCCTTGTGTCCGGGGCAGCGGGGCGCACCCCGGCAGGCCGCCCGGCCCAAACCGAAGAGCTTGCCTATGCAGTCCTCTTCCCGGCATTGGAGTTTCAACTATCTTACAGCGGCTGAAGAGAGCTTCGGGCATTGATGGAGGCAGACAGCATGCGGACAGATGCAGCCCAGTTTTCCCGTTTCGCGGTCCACAGATCGGGGTTCAACACAGGGCATACGACCGGGGGCAGGCAGGAGATGACAGAACGGAATCTGAGCTGGAGAAGAACGCTGCTGGTCGCCTACGAAACCTTCGACGGCGAGGCAGACAACGTCTTGATCGCCAACTTCATTGTCGACCTGATTAGTTGGGATGGAGACCGGAACAAGCTGCACACCTACCTTTCCAAGTATAGAGCCCAGCTTGCCGAAGCCGGGCACCTCGAGAAGGTCCGCCACCCTTCCACCAAGAGTCCCGGCTTGCATCGACTCACGCCCGCCGGACGGGAGGCCGCTTCCCGCTTGTTAGGCGACGAATGAACGGCAGTAGTCAGTAGTCGGTTTTTAGTTTTTTGTGGACTGCTGGGTACGCGGGGGACGGCTTTTTGTCCACGGAGGACACGGAGGGACACGGAGAACTGCTTTTTTGATCCGCGGAGGGCGCGGAGAACACCTTTTTGATCCACGGAGGGGCACAGAATCCGCATGCGTGCAGCTTTTTTCCCGCTGCGCGGTCAAGGGAGCGGGGTCAGTCATACAGGATATGAGTTTTGCCATGAAGGCGGCGATGAAAAGCAAATTGCGTGATGAGGGGATGCAGTAAGGAGGAAGAAAAGTGAAAGGCAAACTGCTCCAACCCGTGGTATTCAATGTAATCACGATTGTGGCGATGTTGTTTTCCCTATACCAGATTGTGGCTGGGGGTGTGGCGCGCACGACCAGGACGGCTGAGGCCATCGAATTGCTTGAGGAGCTCGTTGAAGAGGGTGTCATCGAGGATGAAACGATAGTCTCCGGTGTTTCGTCCGACCGGGACATGCGCGCACGGCTCGCCAACGCTCTGCTCGTGACAATGGTTATCGCGATTCTGGCCAATGTCATCGCGAACTATCTCGGCAGGGGAAGGCAACACGAGAATACATCCAGGATTCGCGAACTGGAGGCAGAACTGCGCGGTCTGCGAGGGAGTTAGTGCCTCGGACCGTGCGGCCAGCAATGACTTTTCGCATTTATGGAGAGAGCGGCGCGCGCTGTCTCACCTCGGGCTGGTATGCCTGCCGGAAACATCCTGAGGTCGAGAGGTACTTTGGCGAGAGCAATAAGTTTACGGCCTGTCCAGGCCCGGACAATGGACAGGACGAAGCGCATAATACGACATGGGTTTTGACGGAGTCGGATGCCGGTGGCGACGAAGGCCTGCCGGCATTGCGCGGAGCAGATCAGGCGGGAGACGACGGTCTGCCGCTTCTGCGGGAAAGACGTTGACGTCCGCCCGCCAGCCATGGAACGGACGCCTGCCGGTATGGGCGGCAAGGGCGTCGTCGAAGCGGACGGGTAACCATAGAACACTCATGCAGCACGCGATTTGACCAAGGAGGTCCAAATGCCAAAACGATCTGCTTTTCTTAGCCTGCTCCTCGCCGCAGCGCTGTTGCTGGCCGCCTGCGCCGCGGCGCCGCCGGCTGCAGAAGCGCCCGCCGGGGAGGCCTCGGTGGAAGAGGCGCCTGCCGGCATGAGCGGCAAGGTCGTGGTCGAGGCGGGCGGGATGATCCGCATCGGCGGCTCCTTCGCCCTGACCGGTCCCATCCCGACCCTCGGCCTCGACATCCGCCAGGGCGCGGAACTGGCCGTCGACGACCTCAACGCAGCCGGTGGATTCGAAGGCTTCATGTTCGAGCTGGTGGCCGAAGACGGCGCCTGCGACGGCACGCAAGGAACGAACGTCGGCAACAAATTTGCCGCTGACGAGACGATCGCCGCCGTCACCGGCGGCACCTGCTCCGGCGAGACCTTCGGCCTCATGCCGATCCTGCAGGAGGCGCGCATCCCCTTCGTCAGCCCCAGCGCCACCAACCCGGACATCACCTCCCCGAACTGCGATCTCTGCAATCGCGTCGCCCTCAGCGACGCGCTCCAGGGCGCCACCGATGCCAGGTATCTGTTCAGCGACCTGGGCCTCACCAGGGTAGCCGTCGTCCACGACAACTCCGACTACGGCAAAGGCGTTGCCGAAGTCTTCCAGAACAGCATCACGGGTTTGGGAGGCGATGTAACCGGCTTCGAAGGCGTCCAGGTGGGCGATACGGACTTCCGCGCCATGCTGGCCAGGGTCGGCGCGGGTGGGCCCCAGGCCGTCTTCTTCGGCGGCTACGCCACCGAAGCCGGCCTCATCGCCCAGCAGATGACGGAAACACCGGGCCTCGAGGAGACAGTGTTCATGAGCGTTGACGGCGCGTTCACGCTGCAGTACATCCAGGCCGCCGGCGGCGCGGCGGAAGGCACCTACATCTCCCTGCTTGCCGGAGACGACTCCGAAGCGTTGAACGCCGAGTTCGACGCCAAGTACATCGAGAAATACGGCGTCAGCCCCGACGAGCTCGGCGCCTTCCACAGCCAGAGCTACGATTCGGTGATGCTGATCGCGGCCGCAATTGCCGCGGTAGCTTCAATCGACGACAGCGGCAGTCTCGTGATCGACCGCGAAGAACTGATCTCCGCCATCCGCTCCGTCGATGCATTCGACGGCCTCACCGGCACCATCAAGTGCGACGATATCGGCGAATGCGGCGCAGGGGGTGTCCAGATTTACCAGGTCACCGACGGCGCTTTCGTCCAGGTCTCCGGTTTCGGAATGGAGTAGACCTCAACACAGCCAGGAGAGAGAACCTCCCCGTTCTCTCCTCTTTCATCAGCGCTGGCACAGGAGAACACCGGGCAGCTGTCACGGGCCGGCCGGCGAACCGAAAAGGAAGGACGACAAGTGGACGTGGCCGGCGATTTGGCAACGAAATTGAGGGATATGCGGCAAGCGGCCCCCCGCGGGCGAAAAATCGCTGCCGTTCACCTGTTCGGCATCATCTATGCCCAGGAGCTTGAGGGAATGGACCTCCAGACCATTGCCGAGCGGGCGGGCTGCAGGCCCAGTTTGGGGGGAGAGATCCGCAAAGGCGTCGTCCTGGCGGAGTATGTCGAGGCTGTCTCGTATTTCAGCGCAGACTGGCCGCAATAGTACGGAGAAAAGGAGACAACACAAAAGAGCGGCAGAAGATGAACGCAGAAGATGGGAAGGCCTGCCTTCGTGACAGGCGGGACACGGCCAGGCCCGAGGAGCAATCATGAACGAACGCAGACCGGTAACCGAAGAGCTGAACGAGAGCGGCCTTCTGGAAGTTCTGCGCCCGGAATTCCTGGTAAATCCGGCACTGCAAGTCATGGCAAAGAGAGCAGACCAGACCGGCGGGCGAACGTTTTCGATGACACCTGCAGAAGCTGCGAATGTCGCGACTGTCGACAGAACAGTGGACGAAGACCGGCGCACCAAAAGAGGACAACGGATCATCGACAGAATTGCACAACTGGGAATCATAGAGAAAGCAGAAGACAGTTCCGATCAGTACCGGTTCACCGACCGGCAGAGCTGGCCCCGATTCTATGCGTAACCCCAACTGGACCAACCGTTAAGGAGGCCCCCAACGCGCACTCGTCACCGTCGCCCTGCTTTTTCTGCCAGTACGCGCGGGCTTGATGGCATAGACGCCGCAATCGACAGTTACGCCAACAACGGTGGCCGTGACGGCCACCCCTGTGCCCATCGCCGCCGCGGATCAGTTTCCCACACGCCAGGCAGTGGTGAAAAAGCCGATTGACGGCGACAGGGGATTTTTGAAAGTAACAGCGAAAAGGCCGAGGCGATGCGTGAACGCCTGGATAGATGAATGGAGACAAACATGGTTCGTTTTACAATCCTATTTCTTGTCCTTACGCTCTTTGTTGCCGGTTGCGTTGCCATTCCAACCGAAAATGAAGAGGCGGGTTACACCAGGTCAATGGTGCAGGATGCGATCCGCTACTATGATCGCAACGGCCGGGACGCGGCTGTCGATTATTACAGTTCGGAAGACAGCAGGCATGGTCAGTGGTACGTATTCATTGTGGATGCGGACGGGTATACCATTGCTTCTCCCAACACGGAGACGATCGGCAGGGGTCCGGATCAGCGCGTCGATGCAAGGGGCTACCTTTACCGCGATGCCTTTATGAGCGCAACCGGGACGGGCAAATGGCTCAGCTACGTCTTTCGCCACCCGGAAACAGGCGAGAATGCCCGCAAGCGCACCTGGGTCGTGCGCCATGACGGGCTGTTCTTTGCTTCCGGCTTCTATCAGGCAGACGAATGGGTCACCGCAAGTGAGGTGACAGACCGTCCGACGCTGATGGAATTTGTCGAGGGCGGGAAGGATTACCTGGAGGGCATCACGACACTCAGCGAGATCGCGCGGCTTCGCGACGTTTTTCGGGCCGAAGGCCGGTGGAAGGCGACCCCGCTGTACCTGACGATCCTGACGCGCAACGGATATGTCATAGTCCACGGCGACGATCCTACGGCGGAGAACAAGGAGATCATCGCCGTCACGGACGAGCGCGACAGGCCGGTCGTGAAGGAGCTCCTCGACGCCGCCGGACGCGGCGGGGGTTTCGTCGCCTACATCCAGGACGGCGTCGAGCGGACAGCCTACGCGGTCGAATACACCTCCGGGCTGACCGGCATGACGCTGGTGCTCGTCGGCGGCTTCTCGCTGGACCTCTCCCCGGTCCCGGTCGAAATCACTCCGTTGCCGCGCCCGGAGGTGACGGCCGCCGAGGTCGTGGATCGCGAGACGCTCGCCATCTTCGTCAACGCGGCCGCGAAGGTATTCCGGGACGCCGTGCTGACGCCCGGAATGCGCGAACTTGGGAACACGAAGAATGCTTTGCGACAGGAGGGCGGAGACTGGAAGGCGGGTTCGGTCTACGTCTTTGTGATCAGCACAGAGGCGTATACGCTCTTCCACGGCGGGTTTCCGCTCCGGTTCGAGGGCCGCCAATTCGAGGACATAGACCGGCAGGACGTGAACGGCGTCCGCTACCTCCGGGAGCTGCTGGCCGCGGGCGAGGCGGGCGGCGGTTATGTTGAGTACATGTTTGACAACCCGGCGGTGGAGGGCGACGAGGAGACCGGATCGCGGAAGATCGCGTACGCCACAGGCTATCGGCTGCCCGGCCGGGACCAGGTCTTCGTCGTCGCATCCGGCTTCTATCCCGATGAGTAGTTCTAAAGGGAAGGAGGCAGGTAGTCAGTTCTTAGTGAACTGCTGCGTACGCGGGAACGGCTTTTTGAGCCACGGAGGGCGCGGAGGGGCGCGGAGAAGGGCCTTTTGATCCGCGAAGTCACGCGAAGGGTCGCGAAGAACGAACGGCAGTAGTTAAAGGATAAGCCAGCGAGGAGGCCGCCATGACCGCTGAAGCACTGTTTCTGAATGGCGTTCATGAGAGCGTTTTGAAGGGCATTATCGACGCTCAGAAATGGGCAGGGCCCGACGAGATCTTTTATTTGCAACCGTACAAAAGCCAGGCGATCGGAAGGTTCAGGGCGGACCCTCCAACCGCTTACAGACCCACCGTTCTCTACCTGTCTACAACAGACAAGCTGTCAACGGTGTCGTACCGCGCCAAAGTGGTGGGCTGGAAGGACAAGACCCGCCTGGACGGATCAGAGCGGGCCCGCATCGATGGAGAGATAAGGCGAGGGCGTTACGAAAAGAGCGGACTTTACGATTTCGACCCCCCAAGAAAAGACGGGAAAAGGATGATCAACCTTTTGTTCATCCAGGGGCTGGTCAGACTGGAATCCCCTTTCAGTGTTTCCTGTCTGGTCAAGACCAGCGACGGCAAGCCGCTGTCTGCCAGGCGCACCAGATCGGGGGGATGGTCATACGTTGAAAGTTCAGGGTAGTTCAGGTCAACGGCTGCCCCGCCAGCTGCACCAACCCTGACATCAGGCGCGGCATGGCGAGATCGCGGGGCAGCAGCCGGCGCTGTATGCGATCATCGATGCGGCCGGCGCACGGGACGTGCCACAGCACGAAAGGCGCGGGCAGCCAGGAGGCGCTGAAGGCGAAGCAAGGGATTAGCGGTTAAGGAGCAAAACCGATGGATCCGGGGAAAGCATCGGGCCGGACCGGGACTATCGTGACGGGAAGAGGATCAGGGGAGGGCTTTGTGTTGGAGATTTTACCTGTGTCACCAGGAGAACTGAAAGATTTGCGCGAGGTTCAGATCAGGCCGAGGTGGGGCTGGCCTGCACGGTTCAGTTGCAATGAGTCGGGAACAGGTCTGGCCTTTCACGAGGTCGGGTCGCATACCGGAGTCGGAGAGGGTTTACCTGGAGGGGGCATTCCCTGTTCTGGATCAGATCGTACAGAGGGTTGTCCGGATAACGAAGACAAGAGGCAAGTTTCCATCTGGCGGGCGGTTCCTGGTCGATGATGAAGGGGCTGTGCTGGCGGACGGGGATGAACAGATCATCGAGTTTCTGTTTGAAGAAGAAGATGAGTTTTCGATAGCTCGAGCCTGGTCAGGTTAGGTGAGGTCCAGTTGTACCTGGGGTTGTTGACCTTTGGGCCAGCAAGGGGCCAGGCTGTCCGGGAGGCGTTGCGAGGGCGGGAAACAGGCGCGGGCGCCGCCTGGTTCACCGCAAATGCGTCAATTGGCTCGACCTGATTGGACCAGCCGCAATAGCGGGGTGTCTGTGAAGGCAGCGCCACCGGTTCGGGCTGCTTTTTTTCGTTTGAGATGTTTTCCCAGAACCAAACTAAAGAAATTATATTGGTTCCAGGCTAACTTCCCGGTTGCCGCAACACGCTGCGCAGTTGCCCTCGGGAGCAACAGTGGACATTGATTCTGCCAGAAGCGTCGAAGGCTGTTGCCGGCAATGGTAACCGCTTGCCTCTGCGTTCGCGCTCTTTTTGGAATTCCGCTGCTTCTTGTTGCCGTACTGGCAACAACTGTCCTCTATACTGCAGTTACCGGCTGTCAGCGCGACGCCAAAAGAGAGCCTGCAGGAGTTGACAGCGCACAGGTTCGGAAACACTCTGTACGACAATTACAGGCCGAACAGGAGACCGGCAGGAGATGATGCGATGAAACGAGCTGAAGGCAAGGCCGCCCGTATCCACCAGATCGAAAGGCTGCTGTGGAGTCATCCTGAAGGATTGTCTCGCACCGAGATCGCGCGCCGCATCGGCGTCATAATGCCGTACTGCAGTGAGTCATAGCAGTCGCCGCCGCCCTGCCGGCTCGCAAGGCGCTTGCCGGGGACACATAGCTACAAGGAGTTTGCCAATGCACTACCTACGTGTGAGCCAGCAACAGTTTAATCTGCTACGGCAATTGCAAGTTAATCGCGGATGGGGGTGGCCAGCCGTATTTAGTTGCGGTAGAGAAGGTGGGATCAAGAAAGTGTGGCCATCTGTTGGAAAGGGCCGCTCGAGGAAAGAGAGCAGGATCTATTTACAAGATGATTTTCCATTTCTCGCTCAAATCATGGACCTTGTATTCCAAGAGAGATGGGAAGGTGGCCGATTCTTTATCGACGAAAGAGGTGTTTACATTAGGCCCAATGACCCGCATATCTTAGTCATAAAGTTTGTCTTCGTTTAGCACATAACCACTCCCAACTGGGCCAACCGCACGATGTGGACAGGCGACAACCTGGACATCATGCGCGGGATGAACTCCGAACCGGAACTATGCGGCGCTCACCTCAACTTAGCCATGACCTCTCAACCATGGCTAAGTTCGCCGGCCGCGCCGAAAACAATGGAGGCAAGACCGGTGTTCGCGGTACACCCTCCGCCCTCCTGCAGGGCCGAAATGCCAGCGCCTCAAATCCGGCCGTATCCAGATTTATGCACCGCGCATTTCCTGTTTCGTGGTCCAGCCACTGGGGCCGATTACAGTATCCGCTCTGTCGGATCGTTGTCGGGCTTCGTGTATCTATTCATACAGATATTTTCAGTACTCAACTCATGAGTCGAAAGTCGACAATTGACGAACTCAAAAAAAAGCTAACGAAACGCAAACGCAAGAGAAAGTTTATGCAGTTGCACGAGGAATCTCCACTGTGATACCATATCTATATGAATAGATATTATATCCTGAAAGCTTTTTGGAGAAAATATGGCCAGTACCACTAAGAGTCCACGAGTGACGATCCGTCTATCAACCTTCTACGTTTACTTTCGTTTTGATAGAACGGAATTCAAACTGTTCCACAATAGGCTTTGCTTAATGAGAAAGGCATTTCCTCACATGCTCTGGATTAAGGGCGCTAGAATGTGGCAGTTGCCAATCTGTGATCTGAAATCCCTTTATGAGATTTGTCGAAAGTTTTTCGGCGTTGATAACGTCGAGCTTCACTACCAGCAGTATAGAGACAGCCCGCGTTACGTGCAACTCAACCTTTTCGAATCAGGAGATAACTGAAAATTCTGGCCTACATCCACCTTCCGTGCGGGCTTGTCGTCTGTTGTTCTGCTGTAGGTCGGATCGCGGAATTCCAATGAGACTTATACCTTGCAACAGTACGGGAACCACAGTGTTCCCTTTTCGTGCTGTAAATTGAAAAGAACCGCTGACAGTTGCATTTTGAAAGGGACAAGGCATCGAAGGTAGGGAAAACAATGGACTTCTCATCGGGAAGGGATGAAGAGATCAAGCGAACAGCTCGCATCTTGCAGATCATCCAGCTTATTGCCATGCGGCCGCGCCGGCTTCGAGCCAAAGGCCTGGCCCAGCACTTTGAAATCAGCGAAAGAATGATCAAGAAAGATCTGCAAATCGTCCGCCACGGACTACGGCTGTCGTTGTGTACCTCCAAACAGGGCTACTACTTTGAAGAGACACCGCAGCTGCCTGCCGTTGCCTATAGCTTTACGGAAGCGCTGGCGCTCGTGCAAGCTGCCCAGGTGTCCCGGCAGGTTGCAGGCATCAGTTCAGCCGATCTTTCCGCCGCGGTCGCGCGGCTTATCACTCTCTTTCCTCCAGAGTTCAGAAATCTGTTGCAGCAGTTATCGTACCGTCCGCGCATTACAGCCGAGCGTGAACACAGACAGGAGATGCTGCAACTGCTCAATCGAGGTTTTCTGGAGGGCCGCAAGCTGGAGGTCGTTTACCGCACTGCACGCAGACAGGGCGCCATAAGCCAACGCGTCGTCCACCCGTACCATATCATGCCCTATGTGCGCTCCTGGCAGTTGATCGCATACTGTGAGAATCGGCAGGACGTCATCATGTTCAAAGTGGACCGGATTCAGAGAGCGACCCTTCTGGACGAAACCTACGAAATCGCGGACAGTTTCGACTTGGATCAATACATGGGCAGTGCTTGGGGCGTCATTCGTGTCGAAAATCAGCCCCCCGACGAGGTCGAACTTCGCTTTGCGCCGGATGCCGGACGCTGGGTGGCTGAGGAATTCTGGCACAAGAGCCAGCAGGTAGAACGTCAGGAAGACGGCAGAGTGATCTTCCGTCTCACCATCCCCATTACGCCTGAATTTGTCAATTGGCTACTCTACTACGGCAGCAGAGTCGAAGTGATCAAGCCGGACCATCTGCGGTCCGCCGTGGCGCAAGAGCATCGATGGGCGGCGGAGCAATATCTGCACAGGGAGGTGTAAACAAGTGTTCAATTACGTTGGTCATCCCTATTATGATGTGGGCATCGCTACGCTTGCAGCGTTTGCCGGTAAGAAGGACCCCCGGCAGTTGGCTCCACAGGACCTGGGGCAGGCCATAGAATACATGGAGCGAGAGTATGTGCGACAGCCTCTGCGTTCCTACCTGACAGTAGTATTTCCCAATTCGGGATTTACCCAACCTGCTTTCTTTAAAAATCCCGAACGCCAACAAGAATACGCTAGGCGTGTTCTGCGCAGTTCGGCAGAGAGCGTGCCGGTGTTGGATGAAGTGTGTGTCTTCACTGGAAAGCCTGTCGCAGCCGTGGCGTTTGATGATAAGGATAAGCTGCCTTTAGGCCGGGCATTTCGTCAACATATCCCGCTTCTTACCGGCGAGGGGGCGATCAACTTTCATCCCTATGGTGACAGAGGGCTTCCGATTTCCGGTGAAGCGCTGCTGGCGATTCAGGCATTGCCGCTAGGGTGCGCCAAGACAGCTGGCAGGTTGCTGATGGTGCATTCTGATAATCCTGATCTAACCTTCCACTTTGCCCGCGAGTTTCTAGAACACAATCGACGGACAGTTCAAGTTGCTCAAGCAGCTAAAAGCAACAAAATGCCCGAATCTCACCGGAAGCACCGCACTCTGCTCATTGAAACGCTCTTGGAAGCGGAGCAAATGCAAACGGATAGTAGCGAAAACGAGGAAACTCCCTTTTCGGTTACAGCGTACCATCTCAGTAACAGTGGCCAAGGCCCCAGTCTCGATGTTTACTTCTTACCCTTTCAGGCGGTGGGATTTCTGCGGGTGATGGAATCAGCAAAATTCTCGGGTGCTTGGCGCAGAATCGTGCGCAGAGCCTGGGAAACGGAACCGCCGAGCAGGGGGAAAAAGCAAAGGGGAGGGGAATCCTTTCAACCTGCCCGGAATTGGGTCTATGAGGATATCTTTGACCTACCTGACAGAGCTATACCTTTCATTCGCACCTATTTCTTGCGAACTGCATTGAGAGCTGCGCGTGGCAAGACTGACCCGCGTCAGAACTATTCGCTCGCCGATGAATCCGACTTGGTTTCATGGGCTATCACAGTACAGTTTCTACGGAGGATATTGGACATGGAGCCACACCGTATAGAGCAAATTCGAGAGATGGCAGATGGGTTGGCAGCGTATGTCAACGCTCAAAACGACCGACGATTCTTCCGCGAGTTGTATCTGAACCGGAATCGTGATGCCCTGCGGACAACGCTGTTAAAGGCAAACTATGCCCACGTCGGTCAAGGGAATCCACCGCTAATCCAATTCGACCAATACGTTGAGGTTTTTGAGGATTGGGGAGAACTACGGCGCCCAGTCTGGAACTTAGCGCGTGATCTGGTTCTTATCCGTATGATTGAACAGCTTCATGCCAGCGGGTGGCTAGGGCGAAATTCTGAAACGATTGAAGAAGAGTCAGACGAAGACGAAAGGGGAAACTGAAATGGCCTTTGTAACCGGATTAATGTTAGTCGATGCGCCTGCTTCGGCTCTGAACAACGCGGGGAACGTGCCGGGGTCGCGCACAGACAATACTGTAGCTGTGAAAGCCATCAGTACACCAGAAGGGACATATCCCTATGTGTCGGCGCAGTCGTTCCGCTACTGGCTGCGAGCAACGTTGGAGAACGGGAATGGAGGCTGGCAGAAAGCGCCGATTTACCGAGAAGAAAAGGTCGCCTACACCGACGCGAACCCGATCAGGTGGTGGGATGACGACCTTTTGGGCTATATGCGTTCACCAGGAACCGGCAATAACGCTAGAAAGCGACGTGAGGAGGATCCAGAATATCAAAAACTAACATCACTAGATAGAGATAGTAAAGGCAATGAGCGGACTGTCACAAGAGCGTCACCCTTTCGCGTGAGCACGCTGGTTTCCATCGCACCGGTCAATCTGACAGAAGACTTCGGTACGATGTCGCGTCACGAGGGTGATCCCGTACCTCATGAGCATCAGTTTTACCGTACTACGCTCAAGGGGCTGTTTTCGCTGGATCTTCATGCTGCCGGTCGTTTTTCCTATCAACAAAAGACAGGCTTTCGCAACCTGGATGATGTACGCATTGAGGAGGCGCAAAGGCATGATCTGGAACACGATGAGGCGCAGAAAGAGTACATTCTCTCCCGGGAAGATCGGACGAGACGCATCGCGTCCCTTTTCGACGGGTTAGCTCACTTGGAAGGCGGTGCCAAGCAGACGATCCATTACACTGACGTTGCACCGTCATTGGTTATTCTGGCGGTAACTAAGGGTGGCAATCATATCTTCGGCCACGCCGTAGGAGCAAATTTACGACGGTTACCCGAGCTGAAAATCGAAGCACTGCAGGAGGCGATGGCGGTCTTCGAGAAAGATATCCTGTCGACGGTCTATGTTGGATGGGTAAAGGGGTATATGGATAAACAGCGAGGGTTACTAGAGAGTGCTTTAGCGAAAGATGGACAGCTTGAACAGGAAAGGTCGAAGATAGTCATAGATCATCCGCGTCTCGTCTTATCGAAATTCATCGAGGACTTGAGAAAGACTGAAAACAGCCACTGGCTGGACTAACGGGGGACATCTATGCAGGTTCTGAAAGTGGTGGCGGAGGGACTGACCACGTCCTTCCGCTACCCCCACTTTATGCAGCAGGTTCATCCGACTTACGAGATGCCGCCGCCGTCCACCATCTACGGCCATATTGCCAGCGCGTTGGGTGAATGGTTTGATCCGACGGGCGTGGAGTTCGCCTATCGATTTACCTTTACGGCGAAAGTGACCGATGTCGAACACGTTATCCTGCTGGCACCTCCGAAAAGTGGTAGCAGCAAGCTGCCAGGAACAAGAATTCCCAACGTGCTGGAAGGGCGCGTGAATCCGTTTGAACGCGAGTTGCTTTTTCAGCCCAAACTCACCCTTTACATTAATCGTCCCGATTGGGAGGATGCGTTCCACAGCCCTCGTTATGTTGTCGTGCTGGGGCGTTCACAAGACCTGTTCACCTATACCAAGGTGGACGTTATTGAACTGGAACAGGCTGAACGGGCCTACTTTGAACACACGCTTGCCCCACACGAGATGAGCCTGCAATTCGGACGCGGGATTGCGATGCTCATGCCACAGTTTGTGGACTACCATAACAATCGCGCGCCTGTGTTCAATCAGTACGTGATGCTGCGAGAGCGCGTGCATCTGCCTGGAGAGCAATCCATACGATTCAGTAATGCCGGCTCTGGTCCATACTGGATTGATCCAACGACGCCCAAAGATAAGGATGTCCACCTGGGGTTGCCCTTTCTCTCATTTGTGGGAGTGGAGGTAACGAATTGAACGCGCAGACCTGCTGGCCGGACTGGATGGAGGAGACACTGTGGGCCAAAAGCGCACAGCAGGGAGAAGGTGGCAAACCAGAAAGTCTGGCCCGTCACACTTGGCTGGTGCTTTCGCGGTTGGCAGACTTCATCCAATTGCGTCCGGATCTGCCCGCCCAGGTCGGTATGTCTCGACTCTGGCATATTCTCTACTGGGCCGCCTTTCTGCATGACTTTGGCAAAGCCGCAGTGGGCTTCCAAAGCAGATTGCGCGGAGGGCCAAAGTGGCCACACCGTCACGAGGTGCTCTCACTTGCATTTGTCGATTGGATCGCTGATGGCCTCAACGAAGAAGAGCGATTATGGCTTGCGGCTGCTGTAGTATCCCATCATCGAGACGCGTCAGATATTAAGTGTCTCTATCCTCCCGTCTATGACGAGTTTGACGAAGACCAGATCGCCGAACTGGTAATGGAGTTGGATGAGGAGAGCTTGCAAAGCCTGTGGCGATGGCTCACTCAGTGCGGCAACGCCTGGATTGACGAACTCGATCTGTCCGGTTATGGGATTGCTCCTGTAGATGTGATTACCGAGAAAGAAGCGGTCGCTTCTGTACAAAAGACGGGAGCATCTCGCATCCACCATTGGCTCAAAGTATATCAGCGCTTTGTGCAACAATTGCGGGACGCTGATTCAATCCAAATCGTTGGTACTCTTGCGCTGCGAGGTCACATGATCAACTCTGATCACAGTGCCTCCGCGCACGCTGGCAAAATGCCGCGTATCGAAATTAGCGAAAAAGATGTTCTTGCCAAAGGCGACTTAACGCAAGACAAACTTTATGGCCATCAGAAAGAAGCCGGCAAAATCACAGGTTCGGCCCTGCTTGTTGCCCCTACAGGCAGCGGCAAAACCGAGGCAGCTCTGCTGTGGGCAGCCAATCAGCGGCAAGATCGTGGTTCACTCCCGCGTCTTTTTTACACGCTGCCCTATCAGGCAAGCATGAACGCCATGAAGCAACGCCTGGATCATACTTTTGGCAAGGATGCCACTGGGGAGGACCTGGTTGGTCTCCAGCATGGCCGCAGCCTGCTTGCCCTCTATCGGTTATTGTTGGAACGGGAGGATGATCCAGAGCAGGCTGCGCAACAGGCCAAGTGGCGGCGCAATCTCAACAAACTGAACTACCCGCCAGTACGCGTCTTCAGCCCGTATCAAATGCTTAAGGGCATGTATCGTCTGAAGGGGTACGAGGCGCTCCTAAGCGACTATCACGGCGCAGCCTTTATCTTCGATGAAATTCATGCTTACGACGTCGAGAGACTGGCTCTGATTCTCAAGACGATTCAGTATCTGAAGCAATACTTCAACGCTCGATTCTTCATCATGTCGGCGACTTTCCCGTCGTTGATCAAAAAATGGCTTTTGCAAATCCTGGACAATCCGTCTGAGGTTAAGGCCAGTCCGGATCTGTTTGAGCAGTTCAAACGCCACCGCCTTGTTCTGCTGGAGGGCGAATTGACCTCGGACGAGGCACTGAAGCGCATAGAGTCGGATGCAAGACTGGGAAGGTCGGTGCTGGTTGTATGCAATCTGGTGAACCGCGCGCAGATGGTATACGAGAAACTGGCAGCACGAATGGAGGAAACGGGGATACGCGTTGAACTGTTACACGGTCGCTTCAACATGCGAGATCGCTCTGAAAAGGAGCGCATCATCCATAACTCCACTGGTTCAACTAGTGACAAGCGACAATCTGCGTTGTTAGTTGCCACTCAGGTCGTGGAGGTTAGCCTCGATATCGATCTGGACACAATCTATACCGAACCAGCTCCCCTTGAAGCGCTTATTCAGCGCTTCGGTCGCGTTAACCGCAGGCGCAAGTTGGATGGGGTAGCCCCCGTTCATGTCTTTACTGAGCCGACCGATGGACAACATATATATGATGAGACGTTAGTCAAGCGAACACTTGCTATCCTACATAGCAACAACGGCCATGCCATTCATGAAGGTGAAATCAATGCATGGCTCGATCAGATTTATGAAGGTGAAGTTGCGGAACGTTGGCAAGAGGAGTTTGAGACCCAAGCAAACGAGTTTGAAAGTATCTGCCTCAATACAATGCAAGCATTCTGTTCGGATCACTCGTTAGAAGAACTGTTCTATAAAGCGTTCAATGGAATCGAAGTGTTACCGGAAATATCTTATGACGAATACAAGGACTTCAAACAAAGTGATCCGATTCGCGCCGGAGAGTTGCTGGTCCCGATCTCAATTGGCAGATATCACTCGCTGAAGAACAGCGGGCAGTTGTATCCAAGAGAAAGGCGTGAACCGTACATTGCGAAGGTTCCGTATAGCCCCGAACTGGGTCTTACGTTCGATTAGCGCCTCGGCGCTTCGTCTGACGCCCACCGCATCCTGCGCCCCGTCATACTGCCCTACCGCATGGCGCGCAGCAGCCGGGGTTATACCCTGCATGAGCGATTCGACCAAGCCAGGCAGTGAACAGGTAGGAAGAAAAGAACGCCGCATGACCTCTCATCTTCACGTCCCCCTCACCGTCCACCATCTCACCTTCCACTGCCGCGCGCAGGAGCCGATCACCTGGCATCCGTTCAAGGGCAGCGCGGTGCGGGGGGCGTTCGCCGGCGTCCTGCAGCGTACTTTCTGCCCGGAGAGACGCGACGCCTCCCACAGCCAGGAGGCCGGCATACTGCACGCGGCAGTCTGTCCCGTCTGCCAGCTGCTGTCGATGCCGCAGGAGGAAGATGCCGACGGCGATCTGCGCCGGCCGTATGCCATCCGTCCACCTCTCGACAACCGGGCCCGCTACGCAGCCGGCGAGCCGTTCGCCTTTACCGTCACCCTCTTCGGCGACCACCTGGGCTACCTGCCGTACCTGGCCCTGGGCGCAGAAGGGATGGGGACGGGCGGCATCGGCCGCAAAGACGAACGCGGCCGCCGCGGCCGCTTCACCATCGAATCGATCAGATCCACCAACCCGCTGACGAACGCGACCGCCATCCTCATGAAACCGGGCGAACGCATGGTGCAGGCCGTCACCGCGCCCGTGGACAACGCACACATCACTGAAGCCGCCGCGCGGCTGGCAGACCGCCTGGAAGCCCGGGACAACCGGCTGACGGTCCAGTTCACCACGCCCACGCGCCTGATCAAACGCCAAGGCAAAATCAACACGCCCGAACCCTTCCAGCTCATCAAGAACGCCGCCCTGCGCATCCTGGATCTGAGTGCACAGTTCGGCGGCGGCAGGCCGACCACCGGCCTGCAGGGCAACGGCCCGGCCGGACAAGCGCTGGCGCTCAAACGGGACCTCTATCCCCATGCCGACGCGGTGGCGCTGGTCAACGACGAGACCCGCTGGTGGGACGTGAGCGGCTATTCCGGCCGTCTGCGGCAAACGCAAAGGCTGGGCGGCTTCACCGGCCGCGCCACCTACACCGCCGCGGACTGGCGGCCGCTGCTGCCCTGGCTGCTCTGGGCCACCCAGGTGCAGGTAGGGAAAAATACCGTCAAGGGATGTGGTCTTATCGAATTCAACTGCAGCGGTCAATAACAGCGCCATTCACTATCCATTCTGAGGAGACGAAATGCCCATCGTTCAACACCTGATCGTAGACGAGTTCGGCAGCTTTGTCGCCAAGAAGAACGGGCGGCTGCGCGTGACGTGCCAGGGCGAAAAGCGGGGCGACGCGCCCCTGATGCACCTGGAAACCGTCCTCATCACCGGACGCGGCGTAAGCCTCAGCAGCGACGTCGTGGCGGCCTGCGCCGAAGAAGGCGTACCCATCCATTTTCTGAGCCGCCGCGGCAAACCGGTAGGCAGCCTCTACAGCGCCGGCCTGGCGGCAACCGTGCAGACGCGGCGGGCGCAGCTCGAGGCCCGCCAGGACAGCCGCGGGCTGCACGTAGCCCTGGCCGCGGCCGAAGGCAAGCTGAGCAACCAGATCAACCTGCTCAAATACATGGCCAAGTACCGCAAGGCCAAACAGCCGGACCTGTACAAGGAGATACGCCTGCTCGCGGACGACGTGCTGGACCATGTGGCTGAACTGGACAGGCTGCGCGCCGAATCGCTCGAAAACGCTGTCAGAAGCTATACCGTGGATGACGTGCGTGGACAGATCCTCTCCATCGAAGGCCGGGGGTCGCAAAAATACTGGCAGGCCATCGGCAAACTGCTTCTGGCCGACGTAAGCTGGCCCGGGCGGCGCACGCAGGGCGCCAGCGATCCACTCAACAGCGCCCTGAACTACGGCTACGGAATCCTCTACAGCCAGGTTGAGCGGGCCCTCGTGCTGGCCGGGCTGGACCCTTACGCCGGATTCCTGCACACCGACCGCCCCGGCAAGTCGGCCCTGGTCTACGACATGGTCGAGGAGTTTCGCCAGACGGTCGTGGACCGCACGGTCCTGGCGGTCTTCAACCGCGGCGCCGCGATTGAACTGGACGGCCGGGGCCGCCTGACCGAAAAGTCCCGCAGATCGCTGGCGGACAAGGTGCTCACGCGCCTCGAAGCCCAGGAACGGTACGAGGACAAGCGCCATCCCCTGCGCAACATCGTGCAGATGCAGGCCCGGCACCTGGCCGGCTACCTGCGCGGCGAGCGGGACGCGTACAGGCCGTTCGTGTCGAGCTGGTAGCCGGCCTACCGGAAAAAAACAAATGATCCGTTGCCTCTTGCTCTATGACATCCCTGACGACCGGGTGCGCACCAAGGTCGCCGACTTCTGCCTCGACTACGGCCTGGACCGCCTGCAGTACAGCGCATTCCTCGGCCGTCTGAGCGCCAACCACCAGGAGGAGTTGATGCTTAAGATTGAAGCGAAGATCGGCAAGGCCGCCGCCCGCGTGCATCTCTTCCCGCTGTGCAAGGAGGACTGGCGCAAACGCCTGGTCATCGAGCAGGGCATGGAGGAGGATTGACCATGCCGGAGATTCCCGCGCCCGCGGAGACGAAAGCGTCGGAGCATACCGAGTGGCTGCTCAAAGTGACCGACCTGAAACAGTTCGCCTACTGCCCCCGCATCCCTTACTACCACTACTGTTTGCCGGCGGTGCGGCCCATCACCTACAAGATGGATGCCGGCATCCGCGCCCAGGACCGGGCCGAAGATCTGGAACGGAGGCGTTCGTTACGCGCGTACGGGCTGGCCGAGGGAGAGCGCCATTTCAATGTTTCAATAGCGTCGGCGCAACTGGGCGTAAGCGGACAGATCGACCTGGTGATCAGGCATACGGTCAACGGCGAAGAGCGGCTGATCCCGGTGGACTACAAGCTGAGCCGGCGGGAGCCTGGACGCCACTTCAAACTGCAGATCGCCTGTTATGCGCTGTTGCTGGAGGAGGCATGGCAGCTGCCGGTGGAAGATGGCTTCCTTTATCTGATCCCGGCGCGCAAGGCCGTGCGCGTACCGGTTACTACACGCCTGCGCAACGACGTCCGCCGCCAGCTGGCTGAAATCCGGGAGTTGGTCCTGGCCGAACGGATGCCGGCGGTTTCAGCCAGACAGCGCAGCCGCTGTGTCGACTGCGAGTTCCGCCGCTTCTGCAATGACATGCTGTAGCCGTGATATAGCCGTGTTGTTTCGCAAACCGTTTCAGATGGTGCGCTGCGTCCGGCGTCACTGCGGCGGCGTCACCGTGCAATGGCTGCGTGACCAGAGAAAAATGAGAGAAAACCGCTCTCGCAAACCGGCAGGCTTTTTCTGCAATGTGCATATTGCGAAAACTGTCGTTGCAACGGCTGCGGGATTGTTTGAATCCAGCAAAATGGAGGCCACAGGCGGCCCTGAGAGGCGTCAAAAAGGGCCTGGAGGTCATTTATGGCATGAGATGCGACTAGAACGCCGGCGGAACCAGTCTACGGCTCTACAGAGGGAGCACTGAAAGATGTACCGTCCGTCTGCTTTTCCGCTTTCATGGTGCAAGAACCAGTCTACGGCTCTACAGAGGGAGCACTGAAAGTCTCTACCTCTGAGCGCGAGGTCTTCGACAAGCTCGAGAACCAGTCTACGGCTCTACAGAGGGAGCACTGAAAGACCATCCTGATTTTAGCAGGCAGTTCATGGCGTTGCCAGAACCAGTCTACGGCTCTACAGAGGGAGCACTGAAAGCTAAAAAGCGCATAATGATCCGGGCCGGTCGTCGCGAACCAGTCTACGGCTCTACAGAGGGAGCACTGAAAGTTTTATGTGCAGCGGATCGCCGGATGTGGCGGCACGGAACCAGTCTACGGCTCTACAGAGGGAGCACTGAAAGTCGATCTTCCCCCTGGCCGTGGTCAGCGCCGCCAGCATGAACCAGTCTACGGCTCTACAGAGGGAGCACTGAAAGTGGGGGTCATAGACGATCCGGCTATGCCTCCCTTGGAGAACCAGTCTACGGCTCTACAGAGGGAGCACTGAAAGTTGCCGACGGCTCCAACGGCGATACCGTCGATATCTGCGAACCAGTCTACGGCTCTACAGAGGGAGCACTGAAAGCTGGATGAATTCCAGCAAGCATAATTGCAAGGGAAGGAACCAGTCTACGGCTCTACAGAGGGAGCACTGAAAGTCGCTATCGCCAACGAAGGCAGCGGTAAAGCATTTAAGAACCAGTCTACGGCTCTACAGAGGGAGCACTGAAAGTGAAGACGGCCAGTGGGGAACTTCAACGTTCCGTGAGAACCAGTCTACGGCTCTACAGAGGGAGCACTGAAAGTCCGCCCTGAGCAGCGCCTCAACTTCTGCCATGACGTGAACCAGTCTACGGCTCTACAGAGGGAGCACTGAAAGATCACGTAATCGTCAAGCGCCTCCAGGTAGACAGCGTGAACCAGTCTACGGCTCTACAGAGGGAGCACTGAAAGCCGTAGTACTCCGCATAGGTCGTCGGGTAAAGCTGCGAACCAGTCTACGGCTCTACAGAGGGAGCACTGAAAGAGCTTGACCAGTCTGTTGCAAGTGAGCAGCTGGTGTAGAACCAGTCTACGGCTCTACAGAGGGAGCACTGAAAGCTTCACATCTTTCACGACTTGGCGCCGCGCCGCATCGAACCAGTCTACGGCTCTACAGAGGGAGCACTGAAAGACCAACATCTACGAATTCAGGCGGATCGTCAGGTTGAACCAGTCTACGGCTCTACAGAGGGAGCACTGAAAGTTTTTCGCAGGATGTGACGACCATCATGCGCGTGCGAACCAGTCTACGGCTCTACAGAGGGAGCACTGAAAGACTCGCGGAGGTAGGGGACCTGGTTCACCGGATCGTGAACCAGTCTACGGCTCTACAGAGGGAGCACTGAAAGACAGGAGCGCATGAGTGACCGTCGCAGTAGCATGGTCGAACCAGTCTACGGCTCTACAGAGGGAGCACTGAAAGGGAAACTTTCGACTGGGCGCAGGCCGGCAACGACGGAACCAGTCTACGGCTCTACAGAGGGAGCACTGAAAGTGCGATGATTACGAGATCTGGGTCCGTGACTATCGGTGAACCAGTCTACGGCTCTACAGAGGGAGCACTGAAAGGCTTGCGCGCTCTCTGGTTGCGCAACGCGTCAATGAGAACCAGTCTACGGCTCTACAGAGGGAGCACTGAAAGAGCGGCAAACTGACATTTTGGTGCAATAACCCGAAGAACCAGTCTACGGCTCTACAGAGGGAGCACTGAAAGTTGAGAGGAATCAGGCGAGGATGGATGTGATAGTCGAACCAGTCTACGGCTCTACAGAGGGAGCACTGAAAGCATCGAGAGCCGTGATGAAGGCCGCATTGATGGGATGAACCAGTCTACGGCTCTACAGAGGGAGCACTGAAAGGGTTTTGGTCCGCCGGTGGACACGACCGATTACCGGAACCAGTCTACGGCTCTACAGAGGGAGCACTGAAAGGGGGGCGGGCTGTATCCGTTCCGGCGCGTCTTCAACCGAACCAGTCTACGGCTCTACAGAGGGAGCACTGAAAGACCGTTGCCGTGAATGTCGCAGGCATTTCAGCGTGCGCGAACCAGTCTACGGCTCTACAGAGGGAGCACTGAAAGTCCCTGATACCTGGATTCAACTGGCAGGAAATCCAGGAACCAGTCTACGGCTCTACAGAGGGAGCACTGAAAGTCGATAAAGAACAGCTTGGCGTTGCGGTCCTGGAGGCGAACCAGTCTACGGCTCTACAGAGGGAGCACTGAAAGTTCATGGCGGCCTCCACCGGTACCCAACAGCCGTTTGGGTGAACCAGTCTACGGCTCTACAGAGGGAGCACTGAAAGACTTGGTCAACGATGGAGGAGGTGTTCGTTCCTGGAGAACCAGTCTACGGCTCTACAGAGGGAGCACTGAAAGTCCTGGTGCCAAACGTTGACCGCCACCTGCACGTGTGAACCAGTCTACGGCTCTACAGAGGGAGCACTGAAAGTGCGCGCCTGTCTCCAGGTCCGCCAGCTGGCGCTCGAACCAGTCTACGGCTCTACAGAGGGAGCACTGAAAGAGTGGCGGCGCTGCCGGATGCGGCGCCGGCTCGACGTGAACCAGTCTACGGCTCTACAGAGGGAGCACTGAAAGTCGGTAGTACGCAGACAAAGGCTTGACCTGGCCGCGAACCAGTCTACGGCTCTCAGAGGGAGCACTGAAAGGTTTTACATGACGGTGCAGGCGGTGCGCATCGGCGAACCAGTCTACGGCTCTACAGAGGGAGCACTGAAAGGGAATGCATCCGCGAGTGGCAGGAGCATGACGACGGGAACCAGTCTACGGCTCTACAGAGGGAGCACTGAAAGACGTGGCCGCCGCCACTCCGTCCGCCGTGGTCGGGACTAGAACCAGTCTACGGCTCTACAGAGGGAGCACTGAAAGATGCACGCGGCGCTGGGGCTGGATCATCCACTACGAGAACCAGTCTACGGCTCTACAGAGGGAGCACTGAAAGTGCTCTTGCGCCTGATAGCATTCAGGGCAAAGCAGGGAACCAGTCTACGGCTCTACAGAGGGAGCACTGAAAGTCGTAATTCTTGCCGATAGCGCCCCTGAGCAAATTGACGAACCAGTCTACGGCTCTACAGAGGGAGCACTGAAAGGTCGGCCTGCCCGCATACCCGGCGGCGGGCAGCCGCGAGAACCAGTCTACGGCTCTACAGAGGGAGCACTGAAAGAGCGCGACAAGCTGCGGCCGCCACCGCACGGGACGGTGATCTAGAACCAGTCTACGGCTCTACAGAGGGAGCACTGAAAGATCCAGCGCATCACCGGCTGCTCGCCGAACGCGATGAACCAGTCTACGGCTCTACAGAGGGAGCACTGAAAGTCCTTTGCGGTGGGGGGATCGGGTGGTCTAGTTGCGAACCAGTCTACGGCTCTACAGAGGGAGCACTGAAAGACTGTCGCCGGGCGCGCTCCACAACCAGGCCCACCTCGAACCAGTCTACGGCTCTACAGAGGGAGCACTGAAAGTTCATCGACGTCGCCGACCAGCACGTCCCCGCGGGCGAACCAGTCTACGGCTCTACAGAGGGAGCACTGAAAGTCTCCCTGGTAGCGGAGGAGAAGCTGCCACAGTTGCGAACCAGTCTACGGCTCTACAGAGGGAGCACTGAAAGTTTTCGAGGAGCAGAAACATCCGGCCGTATGAGGTCGAACCAGTCTACGGCTCTACAGAGGGAGCACTGAAAGCACAGCCCACAGCGCAGCCAAACGCAAATGGCGAGATACAGAACCAGTCTACGGCTCTACAGAGGGAGCACTGAAAGACTCCAGATTGGCGCTATACGCCCACTCCGGACCCGAGAACCAGTCTACGGCTCTACAGAGGGAGCACTGAAAGTACCGCGCGGTCAGCCTGTCCGAGCTGCGCATGCCGCGAACCAGTCTACGGCTCTACAGAGGGAGCACTGAAAGATTGCCCAGGTTGCCTCCGCGCGGTTCCGGTAACGATGAACCAGTCTACGGCTCTACAGAGGGAGCACTGAAAGTGGAAACGGCGCTGGCGACTATCGACGATCCCGCCGTGAACCAGTCTACGGCTCTACAGAGGGAGCACTGAAAGTACTCATGGGACTTCTCGTACACGTCCCACCAGGCGGTGAACCAGTCTACGGCTCTACAGAGGGAGCACTGAAAGATATAGCCAGCCCGAGGGAGAGAAGCGACGCTCCCGCCGAACCAGTCTACGGCTCTACAGAGGGAGCACTGAAAGGTCTTCTCGCTGGGGCCGGTACTTGACGGCCACATGTGAACCAGTCTACGGCTCTACAGAGGGAGCACTGAAAGATGGAGATACGAGTAGTGGTAGTAAACACACTCGGCCTGAACCAGTCTACGGCTCTACAGAGGGAGCACTGAAAGTTATCCAACCTGATAATGCCCGCGGCGTCACCGAACCAGAACCAGTCTACGGCTCTACAGAGGGAGCACTGAAAGGTTTGGCCGTCTAGGCGGTGTCGTTCCTTGCGCCAAAGAACCAGTCTACGGCTCTACAGAGGGAGCACTGAAAGAATTGAAAACCAGATCGTAATCCATTTCCCGCCATTGCGAACCAGTCTACGGCTCTACAGAGGGAGCACTGAAAGTGGGATGTCCTGGAGCGGTTCCGGTCGCGACAGACGTGAACCAGTCTACGGCTCTACAGAGGGAGCACTGAAAGATGTTCAGTGAGCCACTCGATCACGCGCCTGGCCTTGAACCAGTCTACGGCTCTACAGAGGGAGCACTGAAAGAGTCAGACTGTTGAGCAGTGGCCATCCGTAATCTACGAACCAGTCTACGGCTCTACAGAGGGAGCACTGAAAGAGTCAGACTGTTGAGCAGTGGCCATCCGTAATCTACGAACCAGTCTACGGCTCTACAGAGGGAGCACTGAAAGATGTTCAGTGAGCCACTCGATCACGCGCCTGGCCTTGAACCAGTCTACGGCTCTACAGAGGGAGCACTGAAAGCTGTTCTGCGAGCCGACGGAAGCGATACGTCAAGTGAACCAGTCTACGGCTCTACAGAGGGAGCACTGAAAGTCGATGAAGGCCAGGATGCCTTTCTGCGTGGTCAGTTCGAACCAGTCTACGGCTCTACAGAGGGAGCACTGAAAGATCGACTTGTAATCAGCAGGGTCGAACGCGACGAACGAGAACCAGTCTACGGCTCTACAGAGGGAGCACTGAAAGATTAGCCATGAATACATTCCGACACATCTTCCTGAGGAACCAGTCTACGGCTCTACAGAGGGAGCACTGAAAGCACAGCCCACAGCGCAGCCAAACGCAAATGGCGAGATACAGAACCAGTCTACGGCTCTACAGAGGGAGCACTGAAAGTTTCATGGCCAGGCCCGCAAGATGGACGCGGCGTGCGCGAACCAGTCTACGGCTCTACAGAGGGAGCACTGAAAGTACCTGCGCGCCTTCGAGCCGCAGACCGACCAGTGGCGAACCAGTCTACGGCTCTACAGAGGGAGCACTGAAAGGCCGGAACGCTGAACCTTGACGGCGATATGAAGTTGAACCAGTCTACGGCTCTACAGAGGGAGCACTGAAAGGAGTGGGAGGGGTCGTGGCTGGCGCCCATCATCGCCGAACCAGTCTACGGCTCTACAGAGAGAGCACTGAAAGTGGAACTCCAGCTAAGGCCGGCGCCGCTAAGACCTATTCGTTGCGGCATGCGCGGTCTTCGATGCGGTTCTCCCGTACACGCGGGGATAGACCCTTCCGTTTCGGGATAGACGAACAGGGTGCGTCGGTTCCCCCGCACGCGCGGGGGTAGGTCGGAACAAAAGGCAGCGGGGGTACCTGTCCCGTGCTGCCCCTTTGCGATCCTGCCGCGGCGCGCTACAATCATCCGCAGGCGTCATCGTTGTCATCTACGAGGGCATCACGACACAGTACGCGCGCGGGTGGCGGAGGCAGTTCGCCTGGTTCAGCGTCAGATCTGCTGGAAACCGGGCAGCGCCAGACGTCACCTGCGGAAGCGGAAGAGACGTGGTCATCTGGCGTTGGATGCAACGCTGGCCGAGTATGAACAGATCATTCACTCGGCGGTAACGGATCAAGCTGCCATCGTGTATTTGCATGCACATGATGAAGTTTCTTACGTTGCCGTTGCCGGCAGCATTCAGGGACAGACGTGGTTAGTCATGTTTGACCTGGATGGCGTTCTTGAGAGCGCTTACATCGTCGACCGGCCCGACCTATACCTGGGTAAGTCTGTCTTCGAAAGAGTCGGCGCATTAGAAGAGATCCTGTCATGACCACCATCGAGAAAAACTTATCTGCCTATGAAGCGGACGTTGAGTTTCCCGACGTCAGCGGCATGGAGCATCTGCAGATGCTTATGACTCGGAGTGCGTTGCATCGAGTTGAAGATCAGTTGACTACTGCGCAGAAGATACGGCTGGCGAAGGCAGACGAAAGTTTGCTGCAACAGGCGCCTCTGTTTTATCAGGCAGTTCAGACCATTGCAGATCTGGCGCGCTGGCGAGAGACCGAAGCGGGTGTCACCCCTGAACATTGGTGGTGGTATCTGGATGTAGTGGCGCAACTGCCGGCAGGCGTCGCGATCGCTGAGTTCAGCGGTTTTTCTGTTGAGCCGTGAACCAAGGCGAAGGGAGCGGTGCCTGACGCAGAGCGCATGAAAACAGAAAAGACCCGCTGGCCGGGGCCTGGCGGGTCTTTTCAATGGGTCGACGGATGTCACCCTGTCCATCCATCGCCCCCCATCTTAACAAGCGGTTGCGCGATCGTCAACCGCCGTGTTATCCTCCAGATCTACAATTGAAAATGCCCGTCAAAATGCGACTGCCCACCTGGAGGAGGTGAGCAGCAGCAGGGTGGTGGGCGATGACGGCGAGTTAGCGCTCCCGTCACCAGAGACATCAGGAGGGTCATTCCCGTGTCTGCCTCACAGCATACCATTGCGCACGCCCGCAAGTCAACATCTGATATTCACGCGAACGGCTTCAGCTGCCCCGACCACAACCAGCATCAGCATTTCCGCTACGAGAACATCGTTCTCGACCTGTTCGAGTCCGACATTCTCTCCGTTCTGCCATCGCATCTGAAGGCGGTCGTCCTGCTGGGCGGGGGCCTGGCCAACAGCGACAACCGCGACGGCCGTTACAGGTCCTTCTACTTCCGGCAGGGGTGGACGGCGCAGAAGCTGGGCATCTCGCGCCAGGCGCTCTGCAGCTATCTCGGCACCATGGTCGAGCACGGCGTGCTGATCAAACTGGGCAAAGGCCATCCCAAAAACAGACGCAAGGGCGCCCAGCCGGTCATCTTCTACGCCGTCCCTGAATTCGAGGACCTCTGCCGCCTGGCCGCCACCAAGACGAAGGACGACTTTACGCGCACGAAGAGCCCGGCGGACGTCGCCCGCATTGTGGATAACGCCCAGAGGGTGTCAACCTCCGTTTTACAACCTTCAAAGGGCAAGGTGTCAAGCGGGCGCGACACCTTGTTGTCAAGCGAGCGCGACACCCATACGGGGAGGTTGTCAAGCGGGCGCGACACAAAAATAGATCTACTTCCTGAAATAGATAAAGGAAATGGAAAGAGGGTGCATCGATCGGAAAATGGGGATAACATAAAATCCAACGTCAACAGCGACGGCCATTCCGCCGCTGACGTTGCCGACATTTCCGACGGCCGGTCCGAGATCCTGTGTACATGCGGGAATGTCATTCCGGCCGAGAAGTGGGCAGCCGGCCGGGAGGTGTGCAAAGAATGCTGGGAGAAAGAGCAAAGAGCCGCGCACGCAGTGTGGAAGAAGAAGGAGGAGGAAAACAGACGCAAACAGGAAGAGGGGCACCGTGAGTTCTTCCGTGAAAAATGGGCACACCTGGATAAGGGCAAAAGGGCCGACAGACTATGGATAGGAGCGGATTTTCCCACGCGGGGAACGATCGCGGGTCTTGGCGCGGCGGCTGATTAGGTTCCGTTGACATTTTGGGGAGGCCGTTCAAAATTCAGCAATAGAGGAACGTCAGCAGGCCTGACAAGGATTTTTCTCGCTTGAATGTTGTGATAAACAAACCAACTGATCCGCGAAGTCACGCGAAGGGTCGCGAAGAACACCTTTTTGTCCGCGGAGGACGCGGAGGGACGCGGAGAACATCTTTTTTTATCCACGGAGGACTCGGAGGGGCACGGAGAACATCTTTTTTTCCACGAAGGGGCGTGAAGAGACGCGAAGGAACAGCAAGAGCCTCAGCCGCCCGCGGCACATAGTCTAAGCGAACAGCGCCTCCACCGCATTCCAATCCACGGCCTCTTCGACCGCATCGGCAAGCCGGTCATACTCCCGGTACCTAAGCGCGGTCGTCGCCACAACTGCGCCCGACCAGCCCAGCCCGCGCAACCAGCGGTGCCGGAAACCGTCGTTCTCAAACAGCCCGTGCAGATAGGACCCCCACACGCGCCCGGCCGCCGCCACCGCGCCGTCAGGTATGCGTACCGTCTGCCCGCCCCTCTCGATGATTTCGCCCAACGGCGCCGTCCCCTCCCGGACTTGTGAATCTCCCGTGTGTATCTCGTACCCGCGCACCGTCTCGCCGTTTTGTAGGCGCATGCTGGCCTGATGGGTCTCCTTCTGCGCGGAGAAGGTCGTCGTAACCGGCAACAGGCCCAAACCCGCCGCCCGGCCCCCCGGCGCCCCCTCCATGCCCAGCGGATCATCCAACCAATCACCCGCAATCTGATAACCGCCGCAGATGCCCACCACCTGCGTGCCGCGTCCGTACGCGGCGACAACGGCCCTGTCCAGACCCCGTTCTCGCAGCCACGCCAGGTCCGCCAGCGTCGCCTTGGTCCCCGGAAGAATGACCGCCGCCGGGCGCCCAAGCTCCTCCCCCCGTTTCACAAACCGCAGCCTCACGCCCGGTTCCACTTCCAGCGCGTCGAACTCGTCGAAATTCGCAATGCGGGGCAGATGGATGACCGCGACGTCAATCTGTCCTTCCGCCAGCGGCGCCACCCTGGAACGGTCCCGCTCCAGGGGCACAGCATCCTCGTCCGCAATGCGCAGATCCGGCACAAAGGGAATCACGCCCAGAGTGGGCACACCGAATGCCCTCTCCCTCAGCATCTCCAGCCCATCGCCCAGAAGCGCCGGGTCCCCGCGAAATCTGTTGACCAGAAAGCCGCCAATCTGAAGCCGCTCCTCCGGCTCCAACAACAGCATCGTCCCCGCCAGCGCCGCAAACACGCCCCCCCGGTCTATGTCCCCGACCAGCAAACACGGCGCCTCCGCATATCTCGCCATCCGCAGATTGACGATATCGCCCGCCTTCAGATTGATCTCCGCCGGGCTGCCCGCGCCCTCCAGAATGACAACGTCGCAGTGTGACGAGAGACGGTCATAGGCCGCCGTCACTTCGCCCCACAGACGCTCCTTGGTAGTCATCCAGTTGCCCGCCTCGATCCGTCCATCTATCTTCCCGTTCAGAACGACCTGGCTTCTGCGGTTTCCCTCCGGTTTCAGCAGCACCGGATTCATATCCGTATGCGCGAAGATCCCCGCTGCCTCGGCCTGCACGATCTGCGCGCGGCCCATCTCGCCGCCCTCCGGCGTCACGCCGGCATTATTGCTCATGTTCTGCGCCTTGAACGGCGCCACCCGCACACCGCGCCGCGCGAAAA